>NZ_JBFSTC010000055.1:0-34305 GCF_041466605.1 Vibrio sp. 10N.247.310.17
TGGCTCTGGCTCTGGCTCTGGCTCTGGCTCTGGCTCTGGCTCTGGCTCTGGCTCTTTAGTTTGTGATTCGTCGCTAGACTCGTCAACAAGAAAAGCATCAGATTCAAAGTTTTCATCGCCTAACAGCGCGGTAAAGTAATCATCGATTGCTTGTTCACTCGATAAACTTGGTTGCGTCAATGTCGATTCGTTATTCGCGCTCATTTATCGCTAACCTCTCGAGATAAATAAGCAGCTGTTTATAAGCAAATACACCACGGCTACCCGATGCGAAATGAGATGCTGGCAAACGTTTTAGACTGGCATCGCGAAACTTGGTATCAATCGGCACAGCAGAGGTCCAAACTTGGTTTGGATAGTCATCTTTAAGCTGAGTCAATGTTTGCAATGATGCTTTCGTTCGCTTGTCGTACATCGTCGGGACAATCGTCACCTTAAACGGTGTTTTGCGAGACTTCTGCATAATAGTTAGAGTGCGAATCATGCGCTCTAAACCTTTCATCGCCAAAAATTCAGTCTGTACCGGAATCAAGATACGATCACTGGCAGCCAACGCATTCACCATCATCACACCAAGAATAGGCGGACAATCGATAAGCACGTAGTCATAGTCATCTTTCAAAGCGGCCAAAGCACGCTTTAAGATCAACCCCATACCACTTCGATTTCCCATTACACGGTCTAATGTCGCCAATGACATGTGTGCGGGAATAATATCGATACCTTCAATTTCGGTCTGTATAGTCAACGCTCTCACAGCTTGCGTAGAAAACTCACGCAGCTGGAACAGATCAAACAGGCTCGATTCCACCGTATCTGAGTCGTAACCCAAATAGGTGGTTAGTGATGCATGTGGGTCAGTATCAACCAACAACACACGATGACCCTTTAAGGCAAGTAAGCCAGCTAGGGTCACTGTCGTCGTCGTTTTTCCAACGCCACCTTTTTGGTTTGCAACACTCCAAACAATCATGTCGATTTACCTAAGCTAACCCAACTTCGACCAAAATCCGTTCCGCAACGCGGTCTAGAGGTAGGTCTTCAGTAGAAATGCCAGCTTTTGCTACAGCTTGAGGCATACCATATACAACACAACTATCTTCGTCTTGCGCCCAAATGGTCGAACCCGCTGTTTTTAACATGCGAGAACCTTCTCGACCATCAGCACCCATACCGGTCAGTATCATAGACAACACTTTATCGCCGTAGATCTTAGCTGCAGAACCAAAAGTGACATCCACACAAGGCTTGTAGTTCATTCGGTCACCACCATCGATAATCTTCAGACGCGCCGAACCCGGGCGACCATCAATCATCATTTGCTTTCCGCCTGGAGCAAGATAAGCCACCCCAGGTTTCAACAGGTCTCCGTCTTGAGCTTCACGAACTTCAATCTTACACAAGGTATTCAATCGGCTAGCAAAAGCAGCGGTGAACGTTGCTGGCATATGCTGCACTAACACAATCGGATGTGGGTAGCTGGCAGGGATGCGTGTCAAAATTTTCTGTAGTGCAACTGGCCCACCAGTAGAAGTACCAATAGCAGTTAATTGATACTTTTTACCCGAGGCTCTGAATTTCGCGGTTGAAGCAACCGCTGGTTTAACAGCAGGGGCTGTTGCTGAAATAGATTGGCGCAATGGCGCTGATGTTGACGCCGTAGCTGTTGCAGTAGCTCTTGGCGCAACAGGAGTGCGTCGCATAAACGCGCGCTTTGCAGCAATCTGAATCACGCGCTGTTGAAGCAATGCGACAGCATCGTCACGGTTACGAGCGATGTCTTCAAATTTCTTAGGTAAGAAATCTAGAGCACCCGCGTCTAACGCATCTAACGTTGCTCTTGCACCATCATGCGTTAACGATGAAAACATCAAAATAGGCGTTGGAGACGCAGCCATAATTTCACGAACGGCAGTAATACCGTCCATGACAGGCATCTCGATGTCCATAGTAATTACGTCAGGTCTTAGCTTTTTCGCTTTCTCAACCGCTTCTTTACCGTTTACTGCTACATCGATGACTTCTAGGCGAGCCTCCGAGTTGATGATCTCGCTTACTCTACGACGGAAGAAGCTCGAATCATCAACGACTAATACTTTAATCGCCATATTTATCCTTAAGTTAAATTCTTGATGCAGCTGCGTACTGCTTCAACAAGTCCGGCACATCTAAAATCAATGCTATGTGACCGTCACTTGTAATTGTCGCACCTGCCATTCCTGGCGTGCCTTGAAGAAGCTTATCAAGTGGCTTAATAACCACTTCTTCTTGGCCGATAAGCGCATCTACAACAAAACCAACACGTTGACTACCAAGTTGCACAATAACAACATGACCATGACCTTGACGTCCTTCAACAAGACCTTCTTTAGGTGTAAGCCAATTTTGTAAGTAGAACAGTGGAATAGACTTATCGCGAACGATAATAGTCAGCTGACCATCAACCACGTTTGTGCGGCTTAGGTCTAAGTGGAAGATTTCATTTACAGAAGCCAGTGGCAATGCGAACGGGTGACCCGCAACACCGACCATTAAGGTTGGTAGAATCGCAAGTGTCAACGGAACCTTAATGGTTATCTTGGTGCCTTGGCCCATCTCTGAATCGATATCAATAGAACCATTCAGTGTGTTGATCGCTGTTTTCACAACGTCCATACCTACACCACGGCCAGAGATATCTGAGATCTTTTCTTTACTTGAAAAGCCAGGAGCAAAGATTAGATTGAAACACTCTTTATTTGTTAGGCGAGACGCTGCATCATCATCCATCAGACCGCGCTTAACCGCGATAGCACGAAGCTTATCAGGGTCCATACCGCCGCCATCATCAACGATAGCCAGTTCAATGTGGTCGCCTTCTTGAGAGGCGGACAGAATCACTTTACCGGTTTTAGATTTTCCCGCAGCAACACGGTCGTCCGGCATTTCGATACCATGATCTACAGAGTTTCTCACCAAGTGAATCAGGGGATCAGCAAGTGCTTCTACTAAGTTTTTATCAAGATCCGTTTCTTCGCCACGCATTTCAAGAACGATGTCTTTCTTCAAGGTACGAGCAAGGTCACGGACAACGCGTGGGAATCGACCAAATACTTTCTTGATCGGCTGCATACGCGTCTTCATTACTGCACCTTGTAGGTCAGCTGTAACAACATCTAAGTTAGAGACAGCTTTCGACATTTCTTCGTCATTGCTGTTTAAACCTAAGCTAACAAGACGGTTACGGACCAATACTAGCTCACCCACCATGTTCATGATGGTATCCAGTGTTGATGTATCAACACGAACTGTGGCTTCAGCTTGCTGCTTCTTCGCAGGCGCTTTAACTTCAGCTTTTGCTGGTACGCTAGGCTTAGGTTCTGCTTTTACAGCAACAGGAGCAGGCTGTGGTTTAGGAGCGACTTTCGGCGCAACAGGCTCAGGCTTCGCTTGTACAGGCTTAGTCGCAGCATCCAACTCTTCAATTGAAGGGCCGTTACCTGAACCGTGTAACTGGTCAAGTAAACTCTCAAACTCAGCATCAGTCATTAGGTCATCGCCTTCAGACTTTACTGGTGCTTTGGCTACAGGAGCGACTGGAGGAGGTGGTGGCGTTGAGCTTGCAGCTGTCGGGCTTTGACCTGCACCATGCAACTCATCTAACAACTTTTCAAATTCGTCGTCAGTAATGTCACCACTCGCAGCTACTGGCTGAGGTGCCACAGGTGCTGGCGCTGGTGTGTCTACAGATGATGTCGTTGGTGAACCACCCTTACCGTGAAGTTCATCAAGTAAACGCTCAAATTCATCTTCAGAAATATCATCCACGGAAGATGCACTGATGTTTGAACTTTCAACAGTAGGTTCCGGAGCTGCAACGATAGGCTCAGAGATAACCGGTGCTGGAGCTTCTACTGCCACAACTTCATCTTCAGACTCTGGCTTACAGAGGCGATGAAGTTCATCCAGTAAAGATTGGTCTGCTGGTACTAAAGCTTCCTCATCTTGCACGGCTTTAAACTGTACATTGACTGTATCTAAAGCCTGTAGCATCGTATCCATCAGTCCTGATGTTACACTGCGTTGGCCATTTCTTAGAATGTCGAACACATTCTCAGCACCATGACAAGTATCCACCAGCTCGGTCAATGCTAGGAAACCAGCACCACCTTTTACTGTATGGAAACCACGGAAAATAGCGTTTAGTAGTTCTTTGTCGTCAGGGTTATTCTCTAGCTCTACCAGTTGTTCTGATAGAAGTTCGAGGATCTCTCCTGCTTCGACTAAAAAGTCCTGAAGAATATCTTCGTCTAAATCGTAGCTCATACGTTACCTTTAAAATCCAAGACTGGATAACAAATCGTCGACTTCATCTTGAGATGCAACAGCATCCTCACGAGCTTCTGGGTTCATGATCGGACCCTCTGGAGCAATAGATGACTTCTTATCTGTCTCTGGTGTTGGTTCTATTTGATTCGCACCGAATACGGTGAGAATCTCTACCAGACGTCCTTCAACCTCATTCACCAAGGTAATAACTTTGCTAATAATCTGCCCAGTTAAATCTTGGAAATCCTGAGCCATCAAGATTTCAGTCAGTTGTCCACGTAGTTCAGTACTATCACCTTCTACTTGGACAAGTAATCCATCAATGCGGTGGCATAAAGCTTTGAATGTTACTAGCTCAATGCGGCCATGCATCAGTTCATTCCATTGAGGCCTTACTTGAAGTAAACACTCGTGTAAATTAGTTGCAATTGGCATACAGCGATCGACAGCGTCCATCGTTTTGTTCGCCGCAACTTCCGTTTTATCAATGACATATTGAAGGCGATCCCTGGCGTCAGGGATTTCATCATTTGCGATAACGTTAATACGCTCGTCAAAGTTGAATTGTGTCAAAGAATCATGGAGGTCACGAGTCAGACTGCCTATTTCTTGAAGCATTGGGTTATCTTGAAGATTAAAATTATCTTCATAAATGCTTCTAACAAGAGAATCAGCACCTTGCTGCTCGTCGTTTTCAAGCAGCTCTACTAATTTTTTTGCTTGTTCTAATGAAATCATCCTGAGTCCGGCCTTACTCCGCATAGTTTGTGACGCTTCAGCTTTAGAGGTAAACGGGAAACAAAAAAGTTAATGTCTCTCTATGAAGCGCCTGAAACAGGTTATTATGAGTGCTTATAAACGCTCAAAAATCTTGTCGAGTTTCTCTTTTAGAGTTGCGGCAGTGAACGGCTTCACAATGTAACCATTAACACCCGCTTGCGCTGCTTCGATGATCTGCTCACGCTTAGCTTCTGCTGTGATCATAAGCACTGGAAGGTGCTTAAGTTCAGCGTCTGCACGGACGTGTTTTAGAAGATCAATACCTTGCATACCCGGCATGTTCCAGTCAGTTACCACGAAATCAAATTCGCCTTTTTTCAGCATAGGTAACGCGGTCAAGCCATCGTCTGCTTCTTGAGTGTTGTTGAAACCTAAATCACGAAGTAGGTTTTTAACAATTCGGCGCATCGTTGAAAAATCATCAACAATGAGAATTTTCATGTTTTTGTTCAAATTAGCCTCCACTGAATAAAATCAGTGTTGTTAGTCGTTCTGTGTCCAAGCACTTAACTTAGTGCGTAAACGCTGCATAGATTGGCTTAGTATTTGGCTGACACGAGATTCGCTGACACCTAATACTTCCCCAATCTCTTTTAAATTGAGTTCTTCGTCGTAATAAAGCGAAAGCACGAGGCCTTCTCTTTCCGGAAGTTGTTTTATCGAGTCGATCAAAGCTTGGCGGAATGATTCATCTGCAACCCCTTGAAAAGGCGTATTATCTTGAGAATCTTCATTCGGAGATATTACATCATCAGAGACACCTAAGTCTTCTATCCCTACCAATTTTGAGCAATTAATATCAGTTAAAGCACTGTGATACTGGTCTAAACTCAGCCCCATGTGCTTTGCCACCTCAGCATCACTGGGATCGCGATTGAGAGTGCCCTCTAATTCCGCGATTGCACTACTGATTTCTCGATTGTTTTTATGAACCGATCTCGGGACCCAATCCCCGCGGCGAATGTCATCCAACATTGCCCCACGAATTCGAATACCTGCGTACGTCTCAAAGCTTGCGCCTTTGGTACCATCATAGTTCTGTTGCGCTTCAATCAGGCCAATCATGCCGGCTTGAATCAAGTCATCAACTAATACATTAGGCGGTAATCGCCCCAACAAATGATGAGCGATACGCTTAACCAACACAGAGTACTTCTCAAAAAAAGCCTGCTGGCTATTGTGATTAGCATGTTGATCGTAAGTAAGCGCTTTATTCACCAAATGGTTCCTCTATAAATTCAGTACGGTTCAGCAGCCTTTCAACAAAAAACTCCAAGTGTCCGCTTGGTGTTTTTGGTATTGGCCAGGTCAATGCCTTATTAGCCAAAGAGCTGATTGCCAATGCAGCTGGAGAGCGAGGAAACGCATCGACTACGATTTTCTGTCTCTTAACTGATTGACGTACTTTATCATCTAAAGGAATACATGCTACGAGTTCGAGGCTCACATTCAAGAAGCGCTCTGTGACCAAAGTCAACTTTGCAAATAATTCTCGGCCTTCTCGGTAGCTTCTGACCATATTTGCAACAATTTTGAATCGCTGAACTTGGTGCTCTCGACTCAACAGCTTAATCAATGCATATGCATCAGTAATCGACGTTGGTTCATCACAAACCACCACAACCACATCCTGCGCAGCTCTTGAGAAGCTGATGACCATATCGGATATACCCGCTGCGGTATCAACCAATAAGATATCCATCTCGTCTTCAAGCGAACCAAAAGCACGAATCAACCCGGCGTGTTGAGCGTGTGAAAGTTCAGTCATGCTTTGTGTGCCTGATGTCGCTGGAATAATTTTAATTCCGTGCGGCCCTTCGACAATCGCATCCTTAAGTTCACACTCGCCAGCCAACACATGCCCAAGATTTCGTTTAGAACGAATGCCGAGCATGATGTCTACGTTAGCTAATCCTAAATCGGCATCCAGTACCATGACTTTCTTGCCTTGGCGAGCCATACAAATAGCCATACCTAACGTTACATTCGATTTACCTACGCCTCCCTTGCCACCCGTTACAGCGATAACTTTTGTGAGTGAAGGCTGGGTTAAGCGACGGAGGCCGCTAGCTTGATCGTGTATCATATTCTCATTCATATTTATCCGCCGCCTAGAGCCCTTCAGAATCGCTATTCCAGTAATGAGGTTCATTCTCTGTCGATTTTTCTAATAACTCATTGGCCTTAGCAATCATGTACTTTGGCTGAGCAATAACGATATCTTCAGGAACTCGTTGACCATTTGCTATATAAGCAACTGGTAATGCATTTTGTATTACCACACTGATGAACTCACCCAAACTAAGTGATTCGTCCAGCTTCGTCAGGATACATCCCGACAGCGGGATTCTTCTAAAGTGTTCAATGGTTTCTTGTAGTACTTTGCGTTGCGCGGTTGCGGGTAACACAAGGTAACTATTAATAACGGAACCACTCTCTTGCATCAATGTGTCTAACTGCTCAGATAGGCGAACATCTCGCTGCCCCATACCTGCAGTATCGACTAGAATCAGGCGACGATTACGTAACTGATATATTACATCGGCCAATTCACTAGAATCTTTAGCAACTCTTACAGGACAACCCATAATTCGACCATAAATCGATAACTGCTCATGTGCACCTATGCGATATGTGTCCGTTGTCACAAGCGCTACGTTATCTGCACCGTACTCCATTGCTGCGCGGGCTGCGAGCTTAGCAACGGTTGTTGTTTTACCTACGCCAGTCGGGCCAAGTAAGGCCACAATACCGCCGCGTTTTAAAATATCTTTTTGTGTTACTGAGATTTGATCAGCGACCAGAGCAAGCAAGGCTTTCCATGCTCGTGCTGGTTTTGTGTCTTCTGGAATGTAACAGGCCATTTGATCGGCGAGTTCTGCCGAAACACCCATACGTTCTAGGCGCTTGATAAGCATCGCTCGCAAAGGTTCGCGACGTTCGACTTCTTGCCACATGAGCCCAGATACTTGATGCTCTAACAAACGACGAATTGAAGTCATCTCGTCGCGCATCGTTTCCATTTCAGTATCTGAACCTTTGGATTGAGCATTCTCTCGACCACGATCATAACGGGTAGGATCTAAGCGAGGTGCTGGACGCTCTACTCTGCGATCTTCGGCAATCAATTTAGATAAACCCGTTTCACGAGCAAAGGCCGAGTCAAGGCTGCCGCTAGAATGCTGGCTACTCTGAGGTTGATGACCGTTACTTGACTGGCGATTGAGCAATGCTGATAACGAGTCTTCGTTTTCAGCGCGATGTTGTTGCTCATCGTCGGCGCCATGACTGTATTGCTTTAGCATATTCGCAAAGCGCTTGGTCATTGAGCGTCCACCTTCTGCATTCGGCTGGATGCTAACCTTGTCATCATCTAATTGACGACGCCCAGTTGGCAATTTGGGCTCAGACATTTGAGTGTACTGGCTTTGCGTAGGCTGCTGAGGTTTATTGAGTCTGGGACTTGCTGTCGACGGGCTGGAATCGCCATCAATAGCGGCAACAATTTCCACACCACCTGCGACCTTTTTGTTAGACATGATCACCGCTTCTGAGCCAAGTTCTTCTTTAACTTGGAGCAGAGCTGTTCGCATATCTTTTGCAAAAAATCGTTTAATTTTCAATTCGATCGTCCGTTCTAATTAGGCGGCTTAATTACCAACAGCTTGTACTATACGTATCTGCTTTTCATCTGGTATCTCTTGGTAAGATAATACTCTCAAGCTTGGGATCGTGTTTTTCACGAACTTAGCCAGAGTCGAACGTAAAACACCAGAGGTCAATAATACCGCCGGCTCACCTTTCAGTTCTTGCTCTTGTGTCGCGTTACTGAGTGAGGTCTGTAAACGTTCGGCTAAACCAGGTTCAATACCAGCAGATTCTCCGCCGGATGCCTGCATGGTTTGATGCAAGATTTGTTCCAACTCAGGAATTAAGGTTATAACTGGTAATTCTGGCTCTATACCATTGATTTCTTGAACAATTAGTCGTTTTAGTGAGATACGAACAGCTGCAGTTAATATGTCAGGTTCTTGACTCTTAGAAGAGTACTCCGACAAAGTTTGGACAATGGTTCGAATATCACGAATTGGAATCGCTTCATTCAGTAGGTTTTGTAGAACTTTAACAACCACACCAAGCTGTAATTGATCCGGTACAAAACCTTCCACCAGCTTAGGTGTTGATCGGCTAAGCATCTCAAGTAAGTTTTGAACTTCTTCGTGGCCAATCAACTGTGAAGCGTTATTCGTTAACTGCTGGCTAAGGTGTGTGGCAAGTACGGTTGAAGAGTCTACAACCGTATAACCTAAGGCTTGTGCGTGTTCACGCTGCTCTTCACGAATCCAGACGGCTTCAAGGCCAAAGGCAGGGTCAATCGTCGGCTCTCCATCTATCATCCCATAGACTTGGCCAGGGTTAATCGCGAGCTCCATGTCCGGCTTGATCTCAGCCTCACCAACCGCTACCCCCATCAGGGTAATTCGATAGCTGTTTGGTGTCAGTTCCAGATTATCGCGAATATGTACGGCTGGAATCAAGAAACCAAAATCTTGAGACAGCTTTTTCCGTACACCTTTCACGCGCTCAAGCAATTCTCCACCTTGGTCTCTATCGACCAAAGGAATCAAGCGGTACCCCACTTCGAGACCAATAATATCTACCGGTTGAACATCATCCCAAGACAGTTCTTTTTGCGATGCGGGCTTATCACCATTGGCATTAGCGGTTGCAGGTAGATTTTTCTCTTCTACCTTTGCCTTGTTCTTTTTATCGATAAAGTAAGCCCCAGCCCCAGCAACCACAGCAAGGCTCAAGAAGGAGAAATGTGGCATACCAGGAACAATACCCATGATGCCGAGGATAGCAGCGGTGATCATTAGGGCTTTAGGATTATCGAACATTTGGAAGACAAGTTGTTCGCCCATGTCTTCATCAGTATTTTGACGCGTTACCATCATCGCCGCAGCAATAGAAAGTAACAGCGATGGAATTTGGGCAACCAGACCATCACCGATAGTCAGTAGCGTATAGATTTCGATGGCTTCACCAAAACCAAGGTCAAACTGAGCCATACCGATACTCAAGCCGCCAATGATGTTGATGAACAATATCAAGATACCGGCTATTGCATCGCCTTTAACAAACTTAGATGCACCGTCCATCGAGCCGTAAAAGTCAGCCTCTTTGGTCACTTCAAAACGTCGAGTACGAGCCTGATCTTGGTCGATCAAACCCGCATTCAAGTCGGCATCGATTGCCATCTGTTTACCCGGAAGGGCATCTAAGGTGAAACGTGCACTTACTTCCGAAATACGACCCGCACCTTTGGTTACAACCATGAAGTTGATGATCATCAAAATCAAGAACACCACTAGACCTACCGCGTAGTTACCGCCGATCACCACGTTACCGAAGGCTTCAATAACGTTACCGGCCGCGTCACCACCTTCGTGACCATGAAGCAATACCACACGTGTCGAAGCAACGTTCAAAGCTAATCGAAGTAGAGTCGCAATCAGAAGTACGGTCGGGAATGCAGCGAAGTCCAAAGGCCTGCGGGTATAAACCGAAACCAGTAACACAACCATGGACAGTGCAATGTTGAAAGTGAAGAACATGTCCAACAAGAAGGCTGGTATTGGCAACACCACCATAGCGAGCGTCGCAAGTACCATAACGGGTGCGCCAATTGCAGGCATCGCACGATTAGGGATTTTAGGCAGCTTGTCCGCAAAAGGCAGGGAGAATTTCATAAGTCTAGACAGTTTCGCTATGTTGTAGCCATCTCACTAAGCTATTTGAGGCTCAGGTCTAAGCTATGTTGCTATGGTTTATAGTGCATAGGTTCAAATGCACAGGTTTATAATACTAAGCTTTATATGCTCGGGATTTATAACGCTAGGATTTATAATGACTGGGCTTATAATACTCAGATTTACAATGCTAAGGTTATTAATGATCGGCTTATAATATTCGGGGTTGATATAGCAAACACTGTACCAACACTTTTCGTCAAATTATTGCCATCGCCTCTCTAAAAAGAGGATTAGCTAGCCCGCTATTATCAGGGTTCATCAAGCAGAGCTCAAGCAATTGATCTAATGTCGTAAATCAGGTGGGATCGGCATATTAGAATCTTGGAGTTTTGGCCTCTCTCCGCCTCGTTTTCGGTACTGTTTTAGTTGAAACACATATGCAAGCACTTGAGCAACTGCTGTAAACAGACCGTCAGGAATTTGTTGTTCTAGTTCGGTAGTGTGATAAAGCGCCCTAGCCAATGGTGGCGCAGGAACAATATAGATGTCATTTTCACGGGCAATTTCACGGATCTTCATTGCCATATGATCAACACCTTTCGCAACTACAACGGGGGCTTTGTCTTGATTCTGCTTATAGCGTAGAGCCACCGAGAAATGCTCCGGGTTGGTCACAATCACATCCGCTTGAGGTACGTCAGCCATCATACGGCGCTGGGCAGCTTCTCTTTGCAACATACGAATGCGGCCCTTAACTTCAGGCTTACCTTCAGTATCTTTGTGTTCATCTTTAATTTCTTGTTTGGTCATCTTCAGCTGATCGGCGTGTTGCCAAATCTGGAACGGGATATCAATCGCCACCACGATAAGTAAAGAGCAGCTGATCAGCAGAATAAAATTAAGCAAGATATCTAAAGCGTGGAAGATATTCTGTGGGTATACCTCCATGCTCAGTTGCATTAAATCGTGTTGAGAAGCTTGAATAAGATAGATGGCCATTCCCGAAACAAGTGCCACTTTCAAGATAGATTTCAACAGTTCAACCCAACTCTGCAGGCCAAACATACGCTTAATACCACTGAGTGGGTTTAGCTTAGACGCCTTAGGCATCGCCGCCTGCATAGAGAAATTAATCCCCCCGACACCCGCCGCACCAATGACGGCTGCAACAAATAAGGTTATCAGGATTAAGAACAGCGGGAACAACAGGTTCACTAATGCGCCACCC
Source organism: Vibrio sp. 10N.247.310.17 (assembly GCF_041466605.1). NCBI lineage: Bacteria > Pseudomonadati > Pseudomonadota > Gammaproteobacteria > Vibrionales > Vibrionaceae > Vibrio > Vibrio sp. 10N.247.310.17. The sequence continues at coordinate 12,073 of NZ_JBFSTC010000055.1, forward strand.
GCAATTTCGAGAAGTTTTGTGGTATCAAAAACTTCTTCCCGACTCAGAGAAAACAGACGTTGCATTGTTTCGAACAAAGCTTTCGCCATCGATTCACCAAACCACATTAAAGCAATCGCACCAACAATAAGTACCGACGCCGACGCTAACTCTTTTGACCTTGCAACCTGCCCTTTCTCTTTGGCCTGTTGCAAGCGTTTGGGCGTGGCGTCTTCCGTGCGTTCTTGACCGTCTGACTCTGCCATTTTAGTCTCCTAGCACTCTAACCTGATTAGACGACATATCTGTTGTTCGGTTTGTATCCAAAATAACTCATAGTGACTAAACAAGCCGCCAAGGATATACCAACAAAGCAATAGGCCCACGAGTAGCGCAAATGAGAAACCCAAAGAAAAGATATTTAGTTGAGGCGCCGCACGCGTCATTACACCAAACGAAAGGTTAATCGTCAGCAGCGCAATAATACCAGACAATGACATTGCTAATGCTGTTTTGAACATGATACCCAACCACAGAGCAAGCTCTCTATAATCAACAGAGGTCAAACTTCCACTGCCAATGGGTAAAGTCTTAAAGCTGAACACCACCAGCTGCAGCATTTTCAGGTGACCGTCAGTCTCCAAAAAAAACATGGTCGCTAGCAACATAAACAATTGGCCCAGTACTGGCGTGTTTTGCCCGTTAGCCGGATCCACCATAGAGGCGAAACCCAAGCTTGATTGCATACCCAAGATCTGGCCGAGCATTACGAAAGTTTGAATCATAAATTGGGTGACAAACCCCATGGCAACGCCAATCACGATTTGTTCAAATACAGTCAAGAAACCTTGGAAAGAGAGCAGTTCAATCTCTTTAGGAACAGCGGGGATCGCAGGCATCACCGCAAAGGTGATCGCTAAACCTAAATACAGACGAATACGCGGCGACACAAAGCGTGCACCGGTTACTGTCATCACCATCAGCATGGCTGAGATGCGAGTGTAGGGCCAAAAATAATTGGCTAACCACTCTAGTACAAGGCTCGTTGGGTATTCCATATCGGTTTAGTAAAGAACTTGTGGCAAGCGTTCGATGAGTTCGAAAAAGAACTCCATCATCATTTGGGTCATCCAATGCGCAAACATCATCAACGCTAATAACGTCACGATCAAACGTGGTAGGAAACTTAAAGTTTGTTCATTGATCGAAGTAGCCGCTTGGAAAACAGCCACAACCAAACCAATCAGCAGGCTAGGAATAATTATGGCGCACACCATAATTAGTACCATCCAAAGGGCATCTTGGAACAAATCTACGAATATTTCAGGATTCATGCTTCCCCCAGCTACAAGGCAAAACTGCCGGCGAGTGTGGAGAGTATCAAATTCCAACCATCAACAAGGACGAACAACATCAACTTAAACGGCAACGATACAATCATTGGTGACAACATCATCATACCCATGGCCATCAAAACTGATGCCACCACCAAGTCGATAATTAGGAACGGCAAGAACAACATAAAGCCTATCTGGAAAGCTGTTTTCAATTCAGACGTGATAAACGCGGGAATCAGAACCGCCATTGAAACATCTTCTGGGTTAGTTACTTGCGCACCGGATATCTCAACAAAAGTTTCAAGATCTTTGATTCGAGTCTGTTTAAGCATGAAAGACTTAATCGGCCCTTGGGCAACATCAAATGCCTGTCGCGCTGATATCTGTTCATTCAAATAAGGCTGAACGGCTTGCTCATTAACCTGACTGATTACTGGCGACATGATGAAGAAGGTCAGAAATATCGCAATGCCAATAATCACTTGGTTTGAAGGTGTTTGTTGAAGACCCATTGCCTGACGCAAAATAGACATCACAACCACAATGCGGGTGAACGATGTCATCAAAATAACCATCGCCGGCAAGAAGCCAAGCATGGTCATTAACGCAAGAATTTGCAGGTTAATCGAGTAGTCTTCACCGCCATTGGCATTGGTGGTCATGGTAAACGCAGGGATACCGCCACCATTACCGGTTAAGCTACCAGTGGTCATAGTCTTCGATTTGGCTTGATCTTGCTGCATCGTACTGATGGTGACCGACTCAGATCCAGCGGTATTCGCAGGAATGACAGTGCCATCTTCAACCTGTGCAAATACTGACACGCTAAATACGAGAGAGCAGAATATAATGAGCTGAACCAACCACGCTTTCACCGTACGGAAAAATCCGGCATGGCAAAAGTAAAATGGATTCAAAAATCCGTTACTTGTTTGCATCTTTTTTTATTAGCTGGGAAAGCTGACTTGAAAATGTACTTTTTTCCAGCATCTCCTGAGTAAGAGGTTTATCGAGCTTAGAGATCAGCTGAATCGATTGTGTGGTAATGCCTACCAAGAACTGTTCATCGCCCGCTTGTACAATAGCGATACGTTCTTTTGTGCCTACCGGAATTTGCCTAATAATAGCCAAACCTTGTTGATTCGACATCGCAGGCACTTGCATTCGCTTCAGTAGCCAAGCAATAAATAAAATGAAGGCTATAACGAAAATTAGCGACCCAAAAGTGGTCGCTAAATCGAGAGAAGGAGGCGTTGCCGCAAAGGCAATAGAAGGAGTAGCAAGTAGCCCTACTCCCAAGACTCTGCGAGAAAAACCTGTCATTCCGAGAGAAGAGCCCGCCAGTCTTTGAGACAAGAAGCTCATTAACGCAACTTCTTAATTCGTTCTGTTTGACTAATAACGTCTGTCAAACGAATACCAAATTTGTCATTCACCACAACCACTTCTCCATGAGCAATCAGAGTGCCGTTAACCATCACGTCAAGTGACTCACCAGCAATTCTATCTAACTCAACAACCGAACCTTGGTTCAATTGAAGTAAGTTACGGATACTAATTTGAGAGCGGCCGACTTCCATTGAGATAGTCACTGGGATGTCCATAATGGTATCCAGCTTACGACGCTCATCTTCTGAAATTGGAGACGATGAGTCGGTTAACTCATCAAGTGGTGCCGCGAGAACATCATCAACATCGATTGACGGTGCTGAAGGGTCTTCACCAAGTGCTGCAGCCCATTCGTCTGCTAGCTTTTGATCTTCACTAGGTTCCATTACCAATTCCTATACTTTTATCTACTTTGCTATTCTTCATCTTCGCTATTTTCCAACTCAGACATTAAGTCTTTGCCAAGAAAGGCGAGATCGGTTTTGACCACATGAGGTCTTTCAATTTTTTCAGAAATCTGTACCGCGAGCTTCTCTCCGGAACGGCCCATTTTAACACGATAGGTCGGCAGTTCTTCAACAAACATGGTTGCATGCTCAGGCATATTCATCGGGATAACATCCCCAGGACGAAGTTCCATCAAATCACGCAAAGAGATATCTTGCTCGAGCAAATTGACACGGAAGTTGACTGGCACATCCATGATTTCATCACGCAATGCTGAACTCCAACGAACGTCGGTTTCCATTTTATCTGATTGGACACCAGCATCCAGCAGTTCACGAATCGGCTCAACCATTGAGTAAGGCATAACCACATGGAAATCACCGCCGCCGCCATCGACTTCAATGTGAAATGAACTCACAACAATCACTTCGGTTGGACTCACAATGTTAGCCATACTTGGGTTTACTTCAGAGTCCAAGTATTCAAACTCAACGCCCATCACGGGAGACCAAGCTTCTTTGTAATCTTCAAAAACAATTTTCAGTAGTAACTGAATAATTCGTCTTTCTGTTGGTGTAAATTCGCGACCTTCAATCTTGGCATGAAAACGACCATCACCACCAAAAAAGTTCTCTACGAGAATGAAAACTAGCCGAGCTTCCATCGTAATTAGCGCAGTACCTTTTAACGGGCGGAAGCGAACCATGTTTAAACTTGTGGGTACATAGAGTGTGTTCTGGTACTCACCAAATTTCATCATCTGTACGCCGTTGATCGACACTTCAGCCGTCTTACGCAACATATTAAACAAGCTAATACGCATATGGCGTGCGAAACGCTCGTTAATAAGTTCAAGGGTCGGCATTCGACCACGAACGATTCGATCTTGTGATGAGAAATCAAAATTGACCGTATTGTCACTTTCGGTTTCTAAGACATCTTCAACGTCTTCAACATCATCAACGCCATGTAATAGCGCATCAATTTCGTCTTGGCTTAATAAATCGGTCACATATTACCTATTGAATTACAAAGTCAGTGAATAACACTTTTTCAATTACCGGCTGGCCAACAGCTTGAGTTAAGCTTGCTTTAATATCTTCAGTCGCCTTGTTCCGCAGTTCAACTCTGCCGGCAGGAGATCGTAATTGATCGACCGTCGCCGAAGCGAATGTAGCAAGTAGTGCGCTTTCAACGAGTGGAGAGTGGTATCGAGCGAGAACTTCATTCTTCATACCACGTACCATCAGCTGTACCTTTATCTGAACTAAGCGATCTTTCTTATCGCCCGTAACGTTAAATAAGAAAGCTTGAGGCACATTAACATAGACCACTGGATCGGCACCCATGAGTTGAACCTCAGCTGACGACCCAGCACCCTCAGCCTTATCATCGGAACCCATTAAGAAAAATGCGGCACCACCACCTCCAAGTAACAGCACAACAACCGCGATAGCGATAATGAGGAGCTTACTCTTTCCTTTCGGTGTTTCTTGTTCTTCTGCCATATTCAGCTCTAACTTCCTGTTCTTCTATTAACTAACGGTTCTTTCTATTAGCTAAGTGTTTTAGCCTGATACTAGGCATAATAACTAATTCCATCACGCTTTGACGTGACATTCAATTCAAGATTGCTGTTGCTATCAAGGTTTTCATCACCTTGACCATCATTTATACGGTTAGAGCCTGATTGTTGCTCGCCATTATTGTACCTGTCTTGCCCCTGACCAGTATTCTGTTGCTGAACTGAAGACTCAGCAAGCTGCATCCCTTGTTGAGCGAGCATCTCCCTCAAACGAGGTAAGGTTTGTTCAATAACCTCTCTCGCTTGTTGGCTACCGACAGTAAAGTGCACGTTCGCCACATCATTATTCATGGTCATGCGAATTTTCATCTGCCCCAACTCTGGTGGGTCAAGACGGATATCCAAGTTCTTGAGATTCTTAGACATCATCATTTGGACTTTTTCCGCCACCTGCTCGTTCGCTAACTCTTTAGTGAGTTGCAAAGGTGCCTGTTGAGCCGCTTGAATTTCAGCTCGCGTAGGTGCTGAACCCACCGTAGCTGTACCTTGTGCGCCAGCGGCCGAGGCTATCTGCTGAGCAAAGGTCGAATCTTTAGAATCTTCTTTAGCACCGGCTTTGCCCAAACCAGACAATGCCGCGGCACCTGCGCCCGCTTTAAGAAGCGCATCAGTAGAGCCTGCTTTTGTAGTGACTGGCGCTGCATTCATCGCGATCCCTTGCGCGGTTAAAGCTGGATCCAACGTTGCTTGCTGCTGAGGTGAAGCAACATTAGCTTGTTGAGCGGCTGCATGTGCATTGTTGGCGTGCAGCATTGCTGCCTTATCCGTAAGAGCATTGTTTGTTGATTGAGAAGCGGCCTGCGCTGACACTTGTTGTGCAGCCGTCGCTACAGCTGCTGTTGATGCCGCCGCAGCTAAAGCTTTAGTTTCGCTTGAATCCGTATTATCCCAATCAATAGCAGCGGGTTCACCAGACGCGCTGTTCACAGCCGGAGCTTGATTTAGCAAAGCCGTTGCTTGTTGTTGAACGTTAGTTAGCTGTTGATTCAACAGGTCTAAGTTAGAGGTCGCTTTAGCCAAAGCGGCTTGCTCATCAACCGTCAACTTAGCACCACTTTGTTGCTTCTTAAGCAAGCTATCGACAACAGACTGTTCTGATTCGATTTGTCCATTCAATTGTTTTAGTGCTTTGGTATGGGCATCAACCTGCTTGGCGAGTTCAATATCCGCAGCTGAGATCGCTTGGCTCTGTTCGGCCACCGCGGCGCTAGCCGCATTCTTTTGACTCAGCTCTCGGTTCATACTGGCTTCAATTTGTTCTGGAGTGACGCCTTTATCCATCAACTGTCGGATTTCATCATCAGTCAGCTGAGACACACCCTTACCTCCGGTAAGAACAGCGATTTCAGAATCCACCTCAAGACTATTCTCTTGGATTGCTGCATTCGTTTGTTGTCTCGCCTCATCCGTAACGGAGGCTACTGCAACTGAAGCACCGGAGATATTACCTTGGGCTTTATCTACCTGACCTTGCTGAGGCAAGCCTTTGCCGTTTGGCGCTTGATTTAGAGTTTTGTTTGCCTCATCCAATTGACCAAGCAATTTATTTCCTTCATTCATCGCTGCATTAGCTTGCGATGCTTGCGTAGAGCCATCTACAGCTGATGTACCCTGAGTTTGGGATTGAGCAACCTGTTCTTTAGAATCATTCGTCGTAACCTGCGCATCTTTACCATCCGCCTTATCAGCGACAGTGCTATCAGTGCCCGAATTGGCTTTGAGCTTAGCCTCAGTTCCAGACACAGCCTCTGCAGATGTTTCCTCAGCAGCTTTCTCGCCTTCTACTTCTGAAGCTGCTTGCTTGCTTTGCGCTTCGCTTACTTCGTCAGTAGCCTTTGATTCAGCTGAATCACCTTTGTTCGCTTCGGATGACGCTTCACCTTCGGTAGAGGCCTGTTTAGCATCAGGTTTCGCGGTGCTTTCTGTGTCTTTTGCTGCGACTTTACTGTCACTTTCTTCAAAGCCTAGTGCTTCTTTGAAAGACTCAAAGAAACCTTTAGAGTCTCCAGTTTCTTCTACCTTTGAAGAGGCAGAACCGGAGTCCAACAACGATGACGTTTTGTTGGTCGCTGAATTTGAGGAAAGACTAACATTCATATATACAAGCTCTATCTACTAGCTTTGCTGCCTTGAATCAGACAACAAAAAGAAAGTCGGGTGCTTTTTATGCCTTTGGTGAGCATAACTCGCAATTTGATATAAAATAGAGCAAGAAACATGCCTATAAGTTTTAAGTCTGCCATCTGCAGAGCAACACTGCGTCATTCGTGAATTAGGTTCAAATCTTCTTTCGGCTATATAACAGAGTCGAGAACTCATCCATTTGCTTTTGCTCTCTTTGATCTTGCAGCTTTGCTTTTTCTTTCTGCTTTTTCTCCATCAACCACTCGTAGGATTTACGCTTTTTTCGTAACTCCATCCAATAGTTTTGGCAGTTATCGACCTGATTTTTAAAGTGGTGTTCTGCTTCTCTCTGCTTAGAGAGCGTTTCATCTAATTGCGTTAAGAAACGGTTTAAGTGACCATATTGGCTAGCCGTTAATCCGGCCTTACCCCGGTCAACAAGTTGCTGGCAGTAATCAAGTCGATATTTTTCAATTTGTTCGACCTGTTCGTAGTAACCCTGCAGCTCGACATTCGCTTGATTCAGCGCCAATACAGCTTGGTTCTCTTGGTCTTTCGCTTGATCGAGAAGAAATTCTAACGCGTTATCCATGATTGACCTTATTCAACACGACCTAACCGCCTAACACATGCTTTAACATGTTGACGCACATGTCATAGGGAACCGTTTCTTTCATTTTCTGCTGTAAGTACTCGTCCAACCTCGGTTTCAAAGTGAAAGCACTGTCGATTGCAGGGTCTGTTCCCGGCTTGTAAGCACCAATCGAAACCAAATCTTGATTTTTCCGGCATATAGACAGCACTTGTCTAACGGCTTTCGACATCAAGACATGTTCTTCGGTGGTGATTTGAGGCATAACACGACTGACGGATTTCTCAACATCAATCGCGGGATAGTGACCAGCATCAGCCATCTCACGAGATAAAACAATGTGACCATCAAGAATCGCTCGCGATGCATCGGCAATAGGGTCTTGTAAATCATCACCTTCTGTTAACACGGTAAAGAAAGCAGTGATAGAACCTTGTTCATCGTTACCATTACCTGCTCGCTCCACCAGCGCAGGAAGCTTGGCAAACACGGACGGCGGATAGCCTTTGGTTGCTGGCGGCTCCCCCACAGACAGAGCGATTTCACGCTGCGCCTGAGCGAAGCGAGTCAATGAGTCCATCAGTAGTAGAACATCTAGACCTTGGTCTCGGAAATACTCGGCTACAGCCAGTGCGGTTTGACAGCCTTTTAAACGCATCAATGGAGACGAATCCGCAGGAGCGGCGACCACAACAGAACGCTTACGACCATCTTCGCCAAGGATCTCTTCAATAAATTCTTTTACTTCACGTCCACGCTCACCAATCAACCCCACCACGACCACTTGTGCGGTTGTGCCACGAGTCATCATCCCAAGCGTGACCGACTTACCCACACCGGAACCCGCAAACAGGCCGATACGCTGCCCTTTGCCCACCGTTAGTAAGCCATTAATCGCTTTTAAGCCAACATCAAGTGGCTCAGAGATAGGTTTACGAGCTAAAGGATTGATTGGCTCAGCATTAAAGGAAGCGCGTTGCTCGGTATAGATTGGACCTAAACCGTCGAGCGGATTACCTACGCCATCGATAACACGACCAAGCAACTCCATTCCAACAGGGATACCGCTTTCTGATGTCATCGGTGTCACGCGAGCGCCAGGTAAGATCCCAGTAATTTGTTCACTGGGCATCAAAAACAGGTTATCGCCAGAAAAGCCAACCACTTCGGCTTCCATCTGACCAGACATGGTCTCTACTAAGCATAAGCTGCCAATTGGCGCTTTGCAGCCGGTCGCTTCAAGCGTTAGTCCAACAACACGAACTAGTTTGCCTGAAGCAATTGGTCGCGACTTTAGCCCCTCGACTTTGTATTGGCTAAGACGGTTCGCTAACTCAAGCATTACTCATGACCTTGATGACGATTTACACCACAGAAGCTTTGAATGACGTTCTTCACGCGCTCTTCCATACGGTAGTTAACACTCGATTCACCCGCTTCAATTTGTACGTCGCCGCGATTGAGTGCAGGCTCTGATACCAACGTCCAATTACGAGAGTCCAATTCCGTTTCGCCATACGCTGAGCGTATTATTGCAACATCTTCAGGGTTTAGCTTCAATGTGATCGCGTGACCTGAGATTGGCAGTGACTCTACCGATTCTTTCACGGTATCTAGTATGATTTGTGGGTTGGTTTGTACTTCAACATGAACCACTTCTTTGACCATGGTCAGTACCATGTCCACCAGTTGCTTCTCTACCTGAGCATTCATCAGCTCTAAAGGCTGAGCGAACTGGTTGGCTAGCCCCATAAAGATGGCGACTTGCTGCTGAATGTACTCTTGACCAGCAGTAACGCCTTCAAGTTTGCCGGCTTCGTTACCCTCTTCGTGACCTGCGGCAAACCCTTCTTCTTTACCTTTTTCGTAGCCCTGTTTAAAGCCAGCCTCTTGTCCTTGATGAAGCCCTTCCTGATAAGCACCTTGCTTGATCAGTTCGATTTGGTCTTCAGTTAGAACCAGCTCTTCGTCTTCAATGGCTTCTTCAACCGTTGGCATCCAGCCAGGATCGTAGTTAAAAGCCGTTTCTTTGGCTTGTTTGTTCACATCAGATGTATAGTCAGGCAGCCCCCATTTCTGAGGTTGGGCAACCGTATTATCTTCTTCAGGGCGAAGGAAGCCACGTTTTCTATCACCTGACATATCAGTACCTATCTATGAGTTCGTCCAACTGCGTTGTAGATTCAAGCAATTACACGGTAGTTAATCTGTGGTTTGAGGTTGGATAAAGAAAAGCCCCAACAATGTGGGGCTCTTGAGGTTTCTGTATTAAAGGAACTCGTCGGCGCCACCAGACAGCATAATCTCGCCACTGTCTGCCATCTTCCTCGCAATACCCAAGATCTCTTTCTGAGCCGCTTCTACATCAGAGACTTTAACTGGCGGCATCGCCTCAATATCGTCTCTCATCATATCAGCTGCACGCGTAGACATGTTCTTGAAGATCTTCTCACGTAGGCTTTCATCAGCACCTTTAAGCGCTTTCTGTAGAACGTCTTGTGGGACATCACGCAGCAATCGCTGAACACCTTGGTCATCAACTTCAATAAGGTTTTCAAAGACAAACATAAGATCTTGGATCTGTGTTGCCATGTCTTCGTCTTGATCTCGAATTTGCCCCATCAAGATGCCTTCTACATTATTGTCCATGTAGTTCATGATCTCAGCAGCGGCTTTCAGGCCACCAATTTTGGCAGCTTGAGCACCCGCTTGACCCGCAAACTGTTTCTCCATGATTTCATTCAATTCAGCGAGAGCTGAAGGTTGAACTTCTTCAAGGTTAGCAATACGCATCATCAAATCAAGACGAACACGCTCAGGGAATTGAGACAAGATCTCAGCAGACTGATCCGATTCCAAGTAAGACAGTACGATCGTTTGAATCTGTGGGTGCTCGTTGATAATGATGCTTGCCACCTGACGAGGATCCATCCACTTAAGAGAATCCAAACCTTTAGAGCCAGTACCCAGAAGGATTTGATCAACAAGGTTATTCGCCTTATCTTCGCCCAGCGCAGCTACCAACGCATTACGCATAAAGTCTTCACTGCCCATGCCGATGTTGGTGTACTTCTGAATATCATCTAGGAAAGCACGGTGCACAGCACCTACTTTTTCTTGAGACCAATCCGTTGAACGTGCCATTGCACTACCAACACGCTGAACCTGTTTAGGTTCTAGATGGCGAATGATACCCGCAGCATCTTCTTCACTTAAACTTAGCAACAAGATCGCAGCGCGCTCTTCGCCTGAGATAGACTCGATATCGACACTTGCGACATCAAGCTCACCACCTTCTGCTTGTTGTGGAACAATTTCGTTAGCCATCTGCCACCCAATTCTTAACTACTTGAGCTGCTAGCTCTGGTTCATTCGCTACAAGTGCACGTACTGCTTTCAGTACGTCCTCATCTTTGTGAAGGTTAGGTAGGTCGATACTTGAACCAAATTCAAATAACTCACCACCTTCAATATCACCACCAATTAAACTGGTTTCGCCGTCAGCACCAATTGGCATGCCATCGGGGCCGTACATTTGATCGTCATCGTCTGCTGCTGGGTTAAGCAGTTTTTTCATTGCAGGGCGAACCAGCACCAATACGACAACAATAATAACCAACGCACTCGCAAACCAACGAACCCAATCATTAAAGTGTTGATGCTCCCAAATTGGTACGTCAGCAACAATATCCGTTACTTGAGGTGCAAATTGCATGCTTAAAACATTGAGTAAATCACCGCGGTTTTCATCAAAACCCACAGTTCCAATCAATACCTGACGTATCGCGTTAATTTCGCTTGCTGGAATTGGGGTGTGAACCACTTCTCCCGTATCAGGGTTCAATGATTGGCGATCTTTGATTGCAACGGATACGGTCTGACGATTAACCGTGCCGCTCTGTTTTCGCTCATGACTAATGGTAGTATCCAGCTCAAAGTTGCGGGTCGCTTCTTTGTGAACCGAACCTTGCCCCATCATCGTACCATCTTTCATCTGAGCCACATCCTGAGGAATCGAAGCATCTGCAGGAGGCTGGTTACTCAAAGCCCCAGGAATACCAGCCACAACGTTGCCGTTATTGTAGTCTTCTAATGTATATTCACTTCGGGTTGCTGGAGTATTCGGATCAAAACGCTTTCTTGTTTGTTCCACAGCACTAAAGTCGAGTTGAATATCAACCTGAGCCGTGTAGTTACCAAAGCCAAGAATCGGAATCAAAATAGAGTCAATTTTTTCACGTAGCGCTTGCTCTTGATTACGCTCTAACTCGTGCTCTTTTCGGCGTGCCGCTGACATCGGATCCTGAGAGCCAGAGCTCAAAAGTCGGCCATGCTGATCGGTCACCGTAATTCGCGAAGTTTTCATCCCCGGAACGGCACTGGCCACCATGTCCACAACAGAATCAACTTCTTGCTGCTTGAGGTTCGTCCCCGTTTTAAGTGTCAGGAATACTGAGGCAGAGGCTTCTTGATTGTGACGAACAAAGACACTTTGCTTAGGTAAGGCAAGTAAAACTTGAGCTTTACGTACCTGCTTCATCTGTTCAATCGCTTTAGCAAGCTGTCTTTCACGGCTTAGTTTAAGACGCTCTTTCTCTAAACGCTGTGATACACCGAAACCCATGTCTTGCATGAGGATATCATCACCGGTGTTTCGCTCTTGGTTCAAACCCGCTCGAACCATATTTAGCTTTAATGAGTTATATTCACTCGCTGGTACCGAGATGGTATTCCCTTCAAGAGAGTACTCAATCTTCTGCGTATCCAAATAATCAAGAACCGGGATCAACTCTTCTGTTTCGTAAGCCCCTAATGGACGCATTTCTGGCTCTTTCACCCAGAAAAACAGCATTACAATAAGCGCTACACAGATCGAGATAGAAAGAACTAAGACGACTTGACGAAGCAAATCGAGATCACCGACGGCCATATCAAACTTAGATGAACTGCGCTCACCTAAATCGGTATTTTGCCCTTCTCCATCTAGATCAGAACTTGCAATAAGTGCGTGGTCGTTGCTATCGCTTACGGTTAAATCTGTTGTTTGACTGTTATCTGCCACTATTTACTACCCAACTTATACCGGCATGTTCATCAGCTCTTTGTACGATTCGACCAATTTATTTCTAATTTGGATCGTCGCTTCAAAAGCCACACTAGATTTATTACGAGCAATCATCACGTCAGATAAAGACACGCTTTGATCGCCACTGTCAAAACGAGTTTGAAGATTACCAGAGGTCTTTTGTAATGAGTTCACATTATTGATGGCATTAGTCAGCATGTTGCCAAAATCTGCACCAACCGCTTGGCCCGTTGCAGCAGGACGCGTGCTGGCAGCTTCAACCATCATTGCCTGCATTTCGCCTTGTAAACCATCTATTCTCATTTACTACCTCAGGAGTCAAAATTATGACTATCTATTTAGCTTTATTATTGACAGAGCAATTAACGTGCCATGCATCAATTTGACTAGCTATCGTAATACACTAGTCAGAAAGCTGACACTACTAATTTATGTTCAATTTGGAATGTCTATTCCAGCATCACGCATTTTCGCTAATTTATAACGCAATGTACGAGGGCTAATACCTAGCTTTTCAGCCATATCTTTACGTCGACCATGACAAGCAATCAATGTTTCGAGAATGATCGCATACTCTTGATCTCTAAGCTCATTTCCAAGTCCTTCGCTGCCTGCCACGACTTTATTGATAGGGTTCGCTTCAGCAATCGGCTTAATTTCTGGCGCTGAAACACTGTTCCCTTCAACGATCTGTTGTAGTCCAGTTGCGTCTTGCCAATCAACACCTTCAAGTAAAATATGTTCGCCTGAAATATTTTCTTGCTCACTCAAAATTAGAGCGCGCTGCACGACATTATCCAGTTCACGCACATTTCCCGGCCACGGATAATTGACGAGTTTACTAATGGCTTGCTCAGACAGAACAGGAACAGGCATTCCTAGTTTGGTGCAATGACGTTCAACCAAATGTTTCGCAAGCGGCTCAATATCGCCTTTACGTTCACACAGCGCTGGCCAAGTAATTGGAAATACATTCAGTCGGTAGTATAAATCTTCACGGAAATTCCCTTCAGAAACATACTGTTTTAGGTCGCGGTTACTGGTTGCTAGAACACGGACATCCAATTTGATGCTCTTGCGGCTACCAAGACGTTCAACTTCGCGCTCTTGCAACACTCGCAGCAATTTCGCTTGTAGGCTGAGATCCATTTCGCTGATCTCATCCAACAAAATAGTACCGCCTTGAGCTTGCTCAAATTTACCCGGACAAGCTTGAATCGCCCCGGTGAACGCACCTTTATCGTAGCCAAACAGTGTTGCTTCCAACATGTTATCTGGAATCGCGGCACAGTTAATCGCAACAAAAGGACCGTCTTTACGGCTCGAGGCGTTATGAATATAGCGAGACATGACCTCTTTACCAGAGCCACTTGGCCCTAGCACCATCACGTTGGCATCGGTTTTAGCCACTTTGTCAGCCAGCATCATTAGTTTGATACTTTTCTCATCGGCAACGATAGCATCGCCATTGTCATCCGACTTTACCGGAGCGTAACGGCTCACCATGTTTAACAGCACTTCTGGAGCAAATGGCTTTGCCATGTAATCGATAGCGCCTTCTTTCATTGCCGCGACCGCATCTTCAATGTTGGCATAGGCCGTCATCAATAGAACCGGAAGATTTGGCCAATGCTGCTTGATGTTTCTTAGCAATGCTAAACCGCCCATACCGGCCATCTGTACATCAGAGACCACGATATCAACAGAGTTTGATTTCAATTTTACCAGAGCATCTTCCGCACAATCCGCTTCCAGCCATTCATAACCAGCAAGCGCGAGTGTATCGACAAGGGCTTCGCGTAGACCTTCATCATCTTCGACGATTAACACTTTGCTTTGAGCCATAGGATTCTCCAGTGTAAATTCAGTTAAAACTTATTAGTCTTCAGAAGAAGAGCTTCTTTCCAACGGTAGACACATGGTAAAGCATGCGCCGTCACCCTCTTCTGATATCAATTCCAGTCGACCTTCATGTGCTCGGCATACCATTTGTACAACCGCTAAACCGAGACCTGTGCCTTGAGAACGAGTGGTAAAGAAAGGTTCCATAATCTTACCTTGTAGTTCTTTAGGCACTCCGGGGCCACTGTCTTGCACTGATATCTTAAGTTCACCGTTTACGGGTCTAAAAAACACATCAATCTGCGATTTCTTGCCAGCAATTTGAACCGCGTTCAAAACTAGGTTACTTAAAGCAGAAGCGATAGCATTGGCGTTGCCAAACATTTGAGTCTTTTCATCTTCAACTTCCTGACAATAATCAATCTGGTTGCTTTTTAACGCAGCCTCCACCATAGGATGAAACTCAATGATGAGTTCCGCGATGGTGAATGGCTTAACCACCTTGTTGTCGCCACCTTTGGCAAACAACAGCATGTCATTCACTTGTTTCTCTAAATCATGCAACCTATCCATCAGCTTAGATTGAAAACGCGTTTTTGTTGCCGGCGGCAAATTTGGCGCGGCAAGGTTTGATGCATACAGCATTGCACTAGAAAGCGGCGTGCGAACCTGATGGGCAAGCGAAGCGACCATTCTTCCGAGTGAAGATAAACGCTGAAGATCGCTCACACGAGACTGAAGTAGGCGAGTTTCTGTCAGGTCTGTAATCAAAATAAGCTGACCTGTAGTCGAAGCTGAAATCGCTAAGCGCACTTTTCGCCCATTCTTCAATGAGATCTCATGCCCATCATCGTCCCTTGGTTCAAAGGCATTTTGTATTACCGAAAACCATTTCTCGCCAACCAACTCAACCCCGAGAATACGGTGTGCTTCAGGATTCGCTTCTCTCACTTCACCATGTGTATCTAACAAGATGACCCCCGCAGGCATAACATCGAGCACTTGCTTATAGCGCTCAACCTGTTGCTCAACAGAATCTAGATGTGATTGATTTTCTGGTTCGTTAGATAGGTGCATGTCAAAAATTTGCCTCAAATACTAAAACAGCCTGACATGTACAACACAAGTCAGGCTATTTGCTATATTTATCACATAGTTAAGCAAGCAACAACTCGACTATGGTTTATCTGTTCGTTTAGCTAAAGTTGCCAAAAAGCTAAAATGCTAAAATGCTAAAGTGTGTACTAGTTTTCGTTTTCATCGAAAATAGGCACTAACGCTGCAAGTTATATTTACGCATTTTTTCGACCAGAGTGGTTCTGCGCATTCCAAGCATGTCAGCAGCGCGAGCAACAATACCGCCCTGAGCCTCCAACGCTTGATTGATCATATTCACTTCCATATCAGCGAGTAGTTCTTTCAAGTTAACCCCTTCAGCGGGTAAATCTTGAGGTGCGTTCGCATTGTCAGCAAGCTCATCGTGCTGCTCAAAACTGAAGTCTTCTGAGAACAAGTCAGAAAGAGCATCTCGCTCTTGCTCTTCCTCTGATGCAAAATTATTAAACTCTGGCTGAAACTCTGGGATATCACTGTATCTATATTTAGTGGGTAGATGATTCACATCAACTAAGCTATTTGGATATAAAATAACCATTCGCTCAACTAAATTAGCTAACTCACGTACGTTGCCCGGCCAGCAATGCTCCATCAAAGAGTTGATTGCACGGGGAGTAAAACAGATTGGCATGCCACCTTCAGCTTCCATTCTGGTCATCAACTCCTGAAGCAATAGGGGAACATCTTCTTTTCGCTCCTGAAGCGATGGCATTTCAATTGGGAAAACGTTCAAGCGATAGTAAAGGTCTTCACGGAACAAATCATCTTCGATCATATTTTCAAGATTGCGGTGTGTTGCCGCAATCACTCGAACATCAGCTTGAATGGTACTATTGCCACCTACACGTTCAAAACTGCGTTCTTGTAAAACACGAAGCAACTTAACTTGCATCGCCATTGGCATATCACCAATTTCATCAAGAAACAGTGTACCACCTTCAGCCAACTCAAAACGGCCTTTACGTGCGGTAATTGCACCAGTAAACGCGCCCTTCTCATGACCAAACAGTTCACTTTCGAGCAAGTCTGGCGGTATAGCGCCACAGTTTACGGGAACGAAAGGTCCTGAACGACGTTTAGAATGATAGTGAACATTACGTGCTACAACTTCTTTGCCCGTGCCTGACTCACCAAGAATCAATACGTTTGCTTCAGTAGAAGAGACTTGTTCAATCAAGTGACGAACTTCTTGGATACCAACACTCTGCCCAACTAGACTACGAAAAAGCGTATTCTTACGCGCTGAAGGTACAATTTGAACGCCTTTACGGCCTAAGAAGTCTTTACAGTGTCTTAGTGCATCACTTAATTGCGGGTAGTTAAGAGGAAGTTCGAGTTCACCAACAAAGTTAGTAAGTTCGTCAACCGGGTAATCGTTTTTGCCAATCACCAGTAAAGGGATGTGATTAACATGAACAAGCTTTTCATTCAGTAATGCGAAGCCTTTGGCTTTAATTGAACCAATGATGCAACCGGCCCACTGTAGGGACCAGTCAACTTTGTATGCTTGTTCAGAGCTGATTACTTCGCAGCTCTCTCCTACAAACTCTAATATTGTGCTTAAATTGTGACGATTTTGAGCGTTATCATCGACGACAAGCAGTTTTGCCAAACCTTGCATAAGTAGGAATTATTGCCTTTATTTTGGTGCGATGCGGAAATTGGTAAGCGACGTAAGAGACAAAACAGAGAAAATATCAATGATTATGATCTACGTGGACAAATCTAGGAAACCAGCAACGAAAAAAGCCATTAGGCTATCTAATGGCTTCTATTTTATTTGATTATAAAAATAAGGCAACCAAGCAATTCAGAGATATGCGATTGGTTTAAACTGGGATGTTTCTTTAAATACCAACATCCGCAGACGTTAAATTGTGATATTCATTCGGAATTTGGTCCCAAGCGCTCTTAATTTCGCGGATAATATCGATAACATCATCAATTGGCTGAGGATCATTTTTGTGATTTGCAGCAGAAATTTGCGTGATCATAAACTCATAAAGTTGATCTAGGTTTTTCGCAATGTCGCCACCATCGGACATCGATAGGCAACTACGCAGGCTAATAATGATATCTAGAGCCTTACTCAGTCGCTCACCTTTCACCGGGATGTTGCCCGCTTGCATTGCCGCTTTACCTTGAATTAAGCGCTCGATAGCACCAGCCATTAGCATCTGAACAATTTTATGCGGTGAGGCAGCTGTAAGCTGACTATCCACTGATACCTTTTTATATGCCTGTAAAGAACCGCGCATAGTAAACCTCTTCTATAAAAACTTTTTGTATTGTTGAACTGATTTGGCACCATGTCGGTATTTATGTAAGTTTTTACCTACTCGACCAGTCTCAGACTGCATCAGTTCGACCAATTGTCTTGTTCTCGAAATGGCTTCAAACCACTCGGAGCTTTGCTTAACGTCGGGATATGAATCGATTAATTGAAGCACGTTTTGCAATAACTGTTCTCTGTTATCGACAAGATGCACTATTTCTTCAGCATTAATTTCACTATATTCGAGCTTAGACATAATTAATTGATCGAGCTCACAAAGCTCTTGAAGCAGTTTGCTCATCTATTAGCCCATTGCACTCATCATGCTGCCCAACTGAGATTGCATCTTGCTGGTCGCATCCTGCATCGCAGTGAACTTGGAGTGCGTACGGCTCTCTAGGCTATCCATGCGTCGGTCAAGCGCGCTTTGATCATCAACCAAACGGTAATTTTGTTCGACTAAGCTCTTTTCTCTCGTGCGGATTGAGCCCGTAACACCCGTGATCCCTTGAATCGCATCTTCGACTTTTTTGGCGAAACCGTTGTTGCCGCCAAAGAACTCACCCAACTTATCAAAGTGATTGTTAAGCTGACGATCAAGCATGTCGTAGTTGATTTCTAGCGAGCCTTGTCTTGTGGTGGTGATACCAAATTCAGTCAAAGACTTAAGGTTGTCAGGCGCGTCTTCAATGCTTGAAGAGAACACACTTTTTAGTCGCGAGTCTGCGTTACGCACTGTACTGTCACCAGAAAGAGGGCCTTTTTGACCTGTCAAAGGGTCAACACTCGCCAAACCTTTAGATACTTGGTAAAACTGATTATAAGAGCTAACAAAAGCTTCAATATCTTCACGAACACGATTACGGTCGTACTCAACACCAATTTCTGCTGGCGGCTTATCTTTTGGCGTTTTACCTTTAACCGTAATATCAATACCTTCAACGGCATCTTCAATCACATTATTATTGCTAGAAAGCTGAGCGACACCATCCAGAATGACCATTGAATCTTGTCCAGCTTGCACTTCAGTCATGCCGCTGTATTGGTCAAAAGACTGTTGAGCCAAAGCCAGATTAGCTTGAGCTTTATCAACCTTCTCTAAATGTGTTCGTTCCCCCGGAGATAACCTAGCTCTCTCTAATTGCTGAGCCTGCTCCGGGGTTAATTCACCTTTCTCAACTCTCTTCGCTAACTCTGAACGTTCATCAACCAATTTACTTTCTATTCTGGCTTTCTCGGCATCGAGCTTCTGCTGCGCTTCTTTGGGGGTAACATAAGAATCCGTCAGAGTACCTGCGGCAGTATTTGACCACCCCGGAATATCAGCGGCTTTCTCGATGGCTTTTTCGTCAAGCTCGAGTTCAGGCCTAAAAAAAGAATCGAGTAATGTGCCCGAAGCGGTGTTGTTCCAGCCTGGGATCGTATCTTCTGGCATCCCTGAAGCCGCTAAGGCGGACGCATCTAGCGCCTTTTGACCTGCCATTGCCGCTTCTTGGCCATAAGTTAAATTATCACGGTCAAATTCAGCGAAAGGATCTTCAGGTTCAACGAGAGGTTCCGATTTTCTTTCAAAAATAGGATTGCCGTTTTCATCAAATATGGAATTTCCGTCATCGTCTCGCAGCGGAACAGCAAAGCCGTCAGGAATTGGGTTACCGTCAGCATCCAATTTAGGAGGGGCATCAGCTAAGACGCCTTGCGCTACTGAGCGAGCATCTTCTAAGGCTTTCAGTCTTTCCGATAGGGTTTTATATTCTAATTTTTTTAGAGGGTTGTTATCTTCAGAGTCAACGTGGAGTTTTATTTGATTGTCTTCACCAGACATATTTGAAGCGAGGACTAACCGTGGTCCTTCTTTATCATTAATGATAGAAGCTCGAACACCCGGATTATCCCCAGCGCTGTTAATACCTCTAACAACATCACGCAGTTTTGAGTTAGCACTAACTTGTGTTTCGAAGCTCTCGCTACCAAGCGAAACCTGCAGCTTGCCAGGCCCAAATTTCATGTCATCTGATAGAACATCAGATGCCACTTTATGGCTCTGGGCAAGCTGCAACACATCGATGGCATATTTGCCAGCGATCGCTTCGGTAGTCGCGGTCGCAGAAACAAGATTTTCATCAGTACTTTCTACTGTTCGCACAGCAAAAGCTTTATCCTGACGAAAGCTTGTCATCAGATCCTTCATCGAATCAAGGGATTCTCTGAGTCTTCCATAGGCACTAATGCTGGTGTCGATTCGCGTTCGTTCATTGTCGATCTGTTGCTGTTTAGGCACACGCTCAGAATCAACAATTTTGCTGACCATGGAATTGATATCCATGCCAGACGAAATCCCCATTGGGCCAAAACTCATTAAACCACCTCAATAATACGACTTAAACCTTAGCCTCCAATATTCCACTATTCGAGGTTTGGGCTGCTAGGCGCCTCAGAATTTCGAGCATTTCTTCGTCGGGAATTTGGCGAATAATATCGCCTGTTGTGGTCTCATAAATAGTGACCACATCTCTCCCAGTCTCTTCATCAACCTTGAAGGCAACACCCTTGTTAAGAGAAGATATAAACTCATTGACCTTCTCAACCATCTTGACACGCTCCTGATCATTTAACTCTTGTCTATGTTGAGCTAATTGAATCGCCGCTTCGGTAGCCATTTCTTTCGATTTTTCTACCTTGCCATGAGATGTTGCTTCTTTTAGTTGTAAAGTGCTCGACGCACTACTACCTTCATCGCTTGCAAATTTAGTGCCATTAGGTGAGCCATAAGGCTGGATGTTCGACGCGTTAGATAATATTTCCATAACACTCTCCCTCCCACCTTTATGAGCCTAACAGTAAAACTCTACCCAGAGTAGAGTTTACCGTTACTTACTGAAGTAAGTTTAGCCCAACAAGCTTAGAGCTGCTGATGGTGATTGTTTTGCTTGAGCTAAAATAGAAGTACTCGCCTGTTGTAAGATTTGAGACTTCGTCATTGCCGTTGTTTCTTTTGCGTAATCGGTATCTTTGATACGGCTCTTAGACGCATTAACGTTTTCGTTAATATTATCTAAGTTGCTGATTGCGTGATCAAAACGGTTTTGGAACGCACCGAGAGATGCTCGGTTACTGTCTACTGATTTTAGAGCGCCATCAATAATAGATACCGCGTTGTTAGCACCAGCAACCGATGTTACATCGATATCGTTAACAGTAACGTCTTTACCTGCACCAATCCCTAGCTCGCCCGCCAGACTGCCGCCAAATTCAACATTACCTTCAATTTTTTGGCTAGAAGCAAACAGTTGCAGTTTACCGCCTTCACCTACCGATGCTTGGACGTCTGGACTTTGGCCATTAATATACGTTGCTAGCTCTTCCATGTCGTTGCCTTCTTTCGCAGAAATAGACAACTCTTGAAGATCACCAAACTGATCTTGGTATTTCATCGTTAGAGCAGAGTTTGCTCCTACACGCCAAGACGTATCTTTACCCTCGGTAACACTATAGCTCTTACCGCCCATAGCTTGAGTGTCAGTACGCATATTATTCATCGTCAGCATTACTGCTTCACCAGAATCTGCACCGATTTGGAAAGATTGGCTACCAAAAGTACCGTTCAAAAGCTTGTTACCACCAAAAGAGGTCGTTTCAGCAATACGGTTAAGCTCAGTGTTTAACGCCGATACTTCTTCTTGGATAGCAACACGTTCAGATCTCGTGTTTGAGCCATTTGAAGATTGAAGAGAAAGGTCACGCATTCGTTGCAGGATATTGGTTGACTCATTCATTGCACCTTCAGCAGTCTGTGCAATAGAGATACCATCATTCGCGTTTTTTACAGCCATATCAAGGCCACGGCTTTGCGACGTTAAGCGGTTAGAGATTTGTAGGCCTGCAGCATCATCTTTCGCGCTATTAATTTTATAGCCAGAAGACAAGCGCTCCATTGATTTTTGAGTACCTTCAGCCGCGCTATTTAGGTAGCGCTGAGCCGTCATTGCAGACACATTTGTGCTTACATTAATCGCCATAGTTGATCTCCTTTAGGCATTTTTTCATGCACTTATGTGACTCTCACCTCACAAAAACACATGTTATTTTGTTTTATATACCAGTGTCTCTCTCACCTTACATTGGTACATATCATTTCTCTCAATCCCTTTAACGGCCCCTTAACTAGAAGCTTTAATAAAAAATGCACTTTTTTTCGTATTATTTTCAATGTTAAAAAAAACGTGAAGTAGATCAATTAATCTCACGACATCTTTTAAAGCCGGATTTAGCACAATGCGTATCAATACCTATCAGATAATTGACATAAAAAAGTCCCTGCTCTCTCTTTTACTCCTTTTCGCCGACACGGTACTTCACTCCAATGTACCTTTACCAAATAACAGGCAATAAAAAACCCAGCCGAAGCTGTAATGCCGTTCACTTAAGAGTGAACGGCATTTTTGTTCTTAGCATACCGTT
>NZ_JBFSTC010000056.1:0-34298 GCF_041466605.1 Vibrio sp. 10N.247.310.17
TAGTAAGACTCGCTACACTGTGCGATCTAAACACCTTAAATGATAGGTGTTGCCTGTAATAGGTGCCTTTTTTATTTTATGAGGTATTTAATCCGCTCAAAGCATCATTTGGGAACTAGCCCTCTAATATAGAGAGCATCTAAAATAGTCACGCTTCAACATGACAACTGGCTAAACGCACTCTTGTTCATTTTGTCGAACACGAGCCGCGAGTTGGCGGTACTCATCAGCAATTGTCTCTCCAAAGACAGGGTCGTCTTCAGGTTGAAGCCATTGAGACTCCACCTCTTGCCAATCTTTAACAGTGAACGACTCAACAATCATTGGTAACACATGCTTCTCTTCATATTCCATGTGTTTTCGTTGAGCTTTAACAAAAGCTTCAAGCTGCTCAATAAATACTTGTTGAGGAACCACCGCATCTTGAAGGATCATATCGACCACACCTAAAAAGTCCGCCGTTTTCTCAGAAAGCAATTGATGCTCCAGTTCCAAGTCTTCAATCACTTGATCACTGCCATATTGCTTAAGGTAGTAACGATAAATAACATCTTCTTTCGGGTGATGCACCTTGTCTGAATGGTTCATCAGATAATGAACCACCTCTGCGATCAGGCTATAGTTTATTTCTCGCTCCTGTTTCAGAAACTCTAACTTACTGTTGAGTATCGCGAGCAAACGAGCCATATAGCCATGCTCTCGTCTTATCCTTTCAATCATCATAGTATTGCACTCCATTACACCTACTATTTATAAGTGTATATGAAGATAGCAATTTGTGGTTTGACCCTGCTCAGAAAACCATCAATCTACAGTGCCAGTGGTAATGTCCAATCGATAGGCTGTTGATTAATAGAAGAGAGTAGCTCGTTGGTCATCGAAAAATGCTGACAACCGAAGAAACCACGGCGTGCTGATAATGGTGATGGATGAGGTGCAACCAACACATGGTGCTTGTCTGCATCAATCGCTTGGCCTTTCTTCTGGGCGTGTGCGCCCCACAACAAGAAGATGATCGGTTCAGAGCGCTGATTGAGCTCTGCAATAACGGCATCGGTAAAGGTTTCCCAACCACACTTAGCATGTGAGTGGGCTTTTGCCTCTTCTACTGTAAGGACAGTGTTCAACATCAACACCCCTTGAGATGCCCAAGTGTCGAGGTAGCCATGACTCGGGATCTCAAAGCCCTCTATATCTTGTGCAAGCTCTTTGTACATATTACGTAGAGAAGGAGGGATTTTTACACCTGGCAGTACAGAAAAAGCTAAGCCATGAGCTTGGTTAGCGCCGTGATAAGGATCTTGCCCTAGGATAACCACGCGTACGGACTCGAAAGGCGTCATATCGAAGGCACTGAACACCTGCTCTTGAGGAGGGTAGACGGTTTTCCCACTATTGCGTTGCTGTTCAACAAACGCGAGGACACTCTGAAAGTACTCTTTGTCACGTTCATCATTAATAATGGATTCCCAAGTCTTTGGTGCGCTCATCGTTTTACTTCCCAATCATCAAGGTTTCTAGGGGCTTTCGCCAGACAAAAAATAGCTGTATCGGCTAACTGTCCTAAATAAGGCTTTAGGGCGTGTTGACCTTTCGTGGTTAAATTTTGTTCGAGATAAAAGCGTTTTAATCGCGGCGAGGGAGAAGTAGCATAGTCATTCTAAGCAAATCTCCCTCAACAAAGAGTAAAACGCTTTTAGCCGAACCCTCCGGGCAGCGTTTGCTGGTCATTTCTACTGCGTTAGCGGCTTCTCATGTAGGCTAGCTACACGTCAAAGCCTCTGCCTTGTATAAATACCCAGCAACTCGCTGCAAAAATCAGCTCGAAAGATCAACACGCCCTATTTATACCTCATACAGCTATCAATAAACATGATGTGTAGGGTTCACTTGTTGATGAATCATAATAATCAGTTCAAGTTGTGTTTATCTCGATTCACCACTTTTCTGCTGTGTACGATGGTGACCGTGGTTATGCACATGACGGTTTGGGGTTGGTAAACGGCGAGCAGCAGATACAGTTGAAGTTTGGGCTTGTGAATACATAAAGGCACCTCCTCTAAGACATCGTGAACTACATATTCACTTTAATACTATGAAAGAAAGGTGCCAATTTTTAGGAGTAGAAGGAAATTAATTATTCCCTCTATTATTACGCTTCTTCGCTCGCTAGCGTTGCTGAGCGATGGAACATCCTAAGTTGTTGAATTTCCTCTTTCCAGATAGTCGAATCAATGGTTTCTAAAATAAGAGGGATACCATTAAAGCGAGAATCAGAGGCTATATACTCAAAACAATCCCAGCCTATTTCGCCTTTTCCTAAAGAATGGTGTCGATCTACACGGCTTGCAAACTCAGCTTTTGAATCATTGATGTGCATTGCTCTTAGATAGTGCATGCCGACAATGCGGTCGAACTCAGCAAAAGTATGCTCACATGCTTCTTTTGTTCGTAGGTCATAACCGGCTGTAAAAGTATGGCAAGTGTCTAAACACACACCAACGCGTGATTTATCTTCTACTTGGTCGATGATCTCTGCTAGTTGCTCAAACTTCCAGCCAAGGTTCGTCCCCTGCCCTGAGGTATTCTCAATCACGGCAATCACATCAGGCACCGCTTGATGAGCCAAGTTGATAGACTCAGCGATCTTGGCCAAACATTCGCTTTCTGAGATTTTCTTCAAATGACTCCCAGGATGAAAATTCAAAAGCGTGAGTCCTAGTTGGTTACAACGCTCCATTTCATCAATAAAAGCCGCACGTGATTTCTCTAGCTTCTCTTCTTCTGGTGCTCCTAGGTTAATAAGGTAGGAGTCATGAGGTAGAATATTCTCAGCACTAAAGCCCAACATCTTACAGTTGGCTTTAAACGCACTAATGGTTTTCGCTTCCAGCGGCTTTGCTGCCCACTGTCTTTGGTTTTTGGTAAACAGCGCAAAAGCATTGGCACCGATCTCTCTTGCGCGCATTGGCGCCTGATCAACACCACCAGCAGCAGACACATGAGCACCAATAAACTTAATATTGGTTTGAGGTTTTGAGGATGAATTATTGTTTGTCATTAAATCACTTTACACTTTCAGAATGCTTAATAAATAAAGGGTCGTATCGTTTGTCGTTCAATAAAAACACAACAAATGTAGTAAACTTACAACAAACAAGACTGTTAAATATTTTTTATACTTTAAAATATTTTGTAATTACTTTGTTTTCAAAGGTTTTATTGATTTAACTCAAAGTAATCACCTTGAAAAAAATGAGGTTTTTGGTTGTTTTTTGACTTAAATCAATATTAAATTACCACAAACTAGGTATATATTACTCAGCTCAATAAAATTCGAAAGTTAACACCATAATCAAACCACATAAAGTGGACTAGGAGATAGTTATGATCCAAGGTATTCAAATTACTAAAGCAGCAAACGACGACCTACTAAACTCAATCTGGCTACTAGACAGCGAGAAGAACGAAGCTCGTTGTGTTGTTGCTACTTCAGGTTTCGAAGCTGACCAAGTTATCTCAGCTGCAGACCTAGGCGAGTACGAAAGCCGTGAAGTTGCTATCGAAGCAGCACCACGCATCGAAGGTGGTCAACACCTAAACGTTAACGTTCTTAAGCGTGAAACGCTAGAAGATGCTGTTGCTCACCCAGAGAACTACCCACAGCTAACTATCCGTGTATCGGGTTACGCTGTACGTTTCAACTCTCTAACGACTGAACAGCAACGTGACGTTATCGCACGTACGTTCACTGAGTCTCTATAATTTTTAGAGCTTGAATTAGAATACAAAAACGGCGCTCATTGAGCGCCGTTTTTATTTGTTCAACAATACAGATGTACGTTACGGTTGAACTCGACGAAGCACTACTTTTAGCGCTTCAAAATCGTTATCTAGATCTTCAGACAACAACTCCATCACCGCGTGTTTTGCTAGCGGACCAGGAAGTTCAATGTCAGTACCTAAGATGTCATCAACCACTTCTTTGAATTTCGCAGGGTGTGCCGTACATAAGAAAAGGCCTGTCTCGCTCTCTTGCAGTTGCTCTTCCAATAGACGGTAAGCAATCGCACCATGAGGTTCACACAGGTAACCTTGAGCTTTTAGATCACGTACTGATTCAGCACTCTGCTCATCAGATACTTTACCTTTACCCAAAGTATCCAGTCCCCAACCTTTCAGTTGGCAAAGCTCTTCGATACGTGGCCAGTTGTTTGGTTGGCTCACGTCCATCGCGTTCGATGTTGTCGCAACCGTTGGTTTTGGATCCCATTGACCTGTTTCTAGGTAACGGGGAACCGTGTCGTTTTCGTTGGTTGCTGCAATGAAGCGTTTAACCGGTAAGCCTAGCGCTTTCGCTAATAGACCCGCAGTTAGGTTACCAAAGTTACCACTTGGTACAGAGATAACCAGATTTTCACGTTGCTCTTTGGTTAGCTGAGAAGCCGCCTCAAAGTAGTAACAGATCTGAGCCATCAAACGGCTGATGTTGATTGAGTTTGCTGAGTTTAAGCCAATTTCTTTACGCAGTTCAGCATCGTCAAACGCATCTTTTACTAGTGCCTGACACGCATCAAAATCGCCATCAATCGCGACAGTATGAATGTTCTTACCTAACGTACAGAATAGCTTTTCTTGCAGTGGGCTGATCTTGCCTTTCGGGTACAGGATAACAACATTGATGTTTTCCATGCCGTAGAATGCGTGTGCAACCGCAGCGCCAGTATCACCCGATGTAGCCGTTAAGATTGTGATTTGACCACCATCAGAAACCGCAGCCAAAGATTGAGCCATAAAACGGCCACCGAAATCTTTAAATGCTAACGTTGGACCGTGAAACAGTTCAAGTGCGTAAACACCGTCTTTCACTTGGTTGATCGGTGCTGGGAATTGGAATGCCGCATCCACTAGTTGATCAATCTGTTCTTTTGGTAACTCATCACCAATTAGAGCAGAAAGAATCTTTGAACTACGAGGGACAAAGTCCTCTGCAAGTAGTGCATCGATGTCATCGAACTTAGGCAGCTCTGATGGGAAAAATAGACCTTGATTACGACCTAGACCTTGACGAACGGCTTGGCCAAAAGAGACTTGCTCATCGTTTTCTTTGATGTTGTACAGCTTCATAACTCACTTCCTGTAACGATCGAACCTTGTTTATCTAAGCGACAAACGTGGACGAATCCTTCTTCATTTTGTACGTAGTTTTGTTCTAACCAGCGTGCAACACGCTCGGCGACATCTTGTTCTTTGCAAATGCTAAATAGCGTAGGGCCACTACCAGAAATTCCAGTAGCTAATGCTCCTGCTGACGTTGCATATTTGCGAGCATCAGCAAACCCTGGAAGCAGTTTCTCACGATATGGTTCAGCAATCACGTCTTTGATCATCTTAGCGGCTAGCTCTGGCTGACCAGAGTGACAAGCATGAATAAAGCCAGCTAAATGACGACCATGGGCAATCACATCTTGACGGCGATACTGAGAAGGCAAGATCTCTCGCGCTTCAGCCGTCGAAACCTTGATGCCCGGGTAAGCCATTACCCAATACCAATCGTCAAAACATGGAACCTCTTGGCTAATGATACCAAGCTCTTCCAACATTAATTGCACACCACCAAGGTAACATGGCGCTACGTTATCGTAATGTATGCCACCTGAAATCTTACCTTCCATTTCACCCATCAGAGCAAGCAGTTCAGTTTCATTCAACGGTTGGCCATGAAAACGGTTCAAGGCATCAAGCGCCGCGACAATTGAACATGCACTCGACCCTAAACCAGAGCCGATAGGCATGTTCTTCTCTAGCGTCATCTCTAGAGACTTAACTGAGATACCTTTCTTGTCTAACTCGCGAGAGAACACAACCCAGCAGTCGTAGACAATATTTTCTTTGGTTTCAGTTGGCAGCTTAGAAACAAAGCTGCCTGCTGTTTTTAGCGAGAACGGTTCATCACCGGCTTTAACCATTACTCGGTCACCAAGCAATGTACCATCCACTGGAGACACAGCGGCCCCCAGCACATCAAACCCTACACTGACATTGCCGATTGATGCAGGAGCATAAACGACAACATCCATATCACTTGAACTCATTCCTAAACTCCTAATTTCCAACCAAGAGTACGCATCACATCAGAGAATACGCCTGCTGCTGTAACTTCAGTACCTGCACCGTAGCCACGCAGAACGAGTGGGATTGGCTGGTAGTAACGGCTGTAGAATGCCAGAGCGTTCTCGCCATCTTTAATCTTAAACATTGGGTCATCGCCATCAACAGCTGCGATACGAACTTTACATTTACCTTCAGCGATCTCACCCACATAACGAAGTACTTTGCCTTCTTCTGCTGCGATAGCTGACAGCTCTTTGAAGTATGCATCCGCTTCTGGCAAGCGAGCCATGAACTCGTCAACTGTACCTGAGTCATCAAAACCCGGTGGCAATGCTTGGTCAACTTCAACATCTTCAAGCTCAAGTGCCATACCCGCTTCACGAGCAAGAATAAGCAGCTTACGCGCAACGTCCATACCAGACAGATCATCACGAGGATCCGGCTCAGTGAAGCCGTTATCTTTAGCAATGTTGGTTGCTTGGCTGAGTGTCATACCCTCATCCAGCTTACCGAAGATGTAAGACAGTGAACCAGAAAGAATACCGTTGAACTTCTCAAGCTCATCACCTGCAGAGATTAGGTTCTGTAAGTTTTCGATTACCGGTAGACCTGCGCCTACTGTTGTCTCGTACATCAACTTACGACGAGAGTTACGCGCCACTTCACGAAGCTGATGGTAGTAAGCCATGCTTGCTGTGTTGGCTTTTTTGTTTGGTGTTACAACGTGGAAACCAGCCGCTAGGAAATCTGCGTATTGTCCTGCAATACCTTCGCTAGACGTACAATCAACCAACACAGGGTTGATGATGTGATTACGTTGAACAAGTGCCGCTAAACGCGCTAGGCTAAACTCTTCTGTCGCACTCGACATACGATCACGCCACTGTTCTAGCGGTAGACCATCGCTGTCTAGCAGCAAGCCTTTGCTGTTTGCTAAACCACATACGCGAATCACGATGCCTTTTTCAGCCAGTTTGCCTTGTTGACGTTGGATCTGGTCAACAAGCTCACCACCAACACCGCCAACACCGACAACGAAGACGTCAAGGAAGTGCTTAGAGTTAAATAGGTTTTCATGACACGCTTTGATTGCTTCTGAGATTTTATCTTCCGGGATAACCGCAGAGATAGCGCGCTCTGAAGAGCCTTGAGCAATAGCAACGATGTTAACGTTCACTTCAGCTAAAGAAGAGAAGAACTGAGAAGCGACACCACGTGATGTACGCATACCGTCACCCACCAGCGTCACAATCGCAACATCATCCATGAACTCAACTGGCTCTAATAGGCCATCTTTAAGTTCGAGTTCAAACGCATCTGATAACACTTGCTTCGCTTTCACTTTGTCAGCCGATTCAATACAGAAGCTGATGCTGTACTCAGAAGAAGATTGAGTAATAAGGACAATAGAAACGCCTGCAGAAGACATCGCGCCGAATACACGACTCGCCATGCCTACCATGCCCTTCATACCTGGGCCTGATACGTTAACCATCGTTAGGTCACTTAGCGTAGTGATACCTTTGATCGCCAGGTTATCTTCGCCAGTGTCTTGGCCAATCAAAGTGCCTGCTCCCTGTGGGTTGAAGCTGTTTTTGATCAGACATGGAATATGGAATTGTGCGATAGGTGCGATAGTTTTCGGGTGTAGAACTGAAGCACCGAAGTAAGAAAGCTCCATCGCTTCTTGGTAGCTAAGTGATTTAAGAAGACGGGCATCATCCACTAAGCGTGGGTCACAGTTGTAAACACCATCGACGTCAGTCCAAATCTCACAGCAATCAGCACGTAGACATGCCGCTAGAACTGCAGCTGAGTAGTCAGAGCCGTTACGGCCAAGCGTTACTAGCTCGCCTTTTTCATTACCAGCAGTAAAGCCCGGCATGATATTTACGTGACCTTTAGGAAGCGGTGATTGGCGGAAGTTCTGAGTTGAAACATCCACATCCACCATAGCTTCAAGATGATCACCTTGAGCATAGAGGTATTCCACAGGGTCAATCAGGCTTGCTGGTTGGCCTTTCGCTTCCAGCACCGCTTTCATTAGCTGGATTGAAACTCGCTCACCTTTACTAATGATACGAGCATTTACGTGATTCGGGCACATGCCCAGTAGGTTAATACCATTCACGAACTGCTTAAGTTGAGCAAGAGAGGTATCGACTTGCTCTTGAAACGCAGAGCCATCTACTGACGGCAATACCGCTTGAATCTCTGCAAACAATGCAGCGAATGATGATTCGATCTCGGTGATCTGTACGTCTGCTTCACCATTTTTTAGTGCTGCTTCAATAACAGCAACCAGCTTATTGGTTGTTTTTCCTGGAGCCGATAGTACAACGGCTAGCTCTTCTTGCTGGGCATTATTAGCGATGATATCAGCCGCTCGTAAAAAACGATCTGCATCAGCTAATGATGAACCTCCAAACTTTAAAACGCGCATCCCTTTCTCCATAAGTCATAAAAATGGTACAAAAAAAGGCCTGTATCTTGTTGGATACAGGCCTTTTTTTTAAAATCCGTTACTTAGCAGCCTGCCCCAACAATGTGAATGTCGGTAATAATAATGGTGGTGGTCATTACTAGGTGGCTTACATGCTGCATATCAAATTCTCTGCTTGTGCTTTACTCTACGTGTATCAATTTTTACTACTATGCGTCAATGAAAAGTTGCGTTTTTTTTACATTCACACCGTTTTTCAGAGCAAACCTTCATTTAAGAGATAAAACACCCTGCATCAACCTGCCATTCAGAGACTGGATTAACTCATCAAACAAACAGAAGTAATCAGTTGCATATATAGTCATAACAAAATGCTCTATCGATAGTACAGCGAACATACAAGTCCTGTGCTTTAATTGAACAATAACGTTCGAAAAACAATAATAATGACATCAGGAGTGGGAAATGAAGAGATTACTTATTCTTTTAGTCTTTGCTATGCCTGTTGTTTGTTCAGCGAACAGTTTACCGCTACTGAGCAGTTTGCCTTTGCTCCCCAGTCAAATCGATAGCTCTGCCCATAAGTTTTTTATCTCCACGCAAAGTGCATCGAGTGAAAGCTTTGATACTTGGACAGTAGACAGTGGTTATTCTTATAGCTTGTTTTCTGATGTGGATCTTTATGTCGGTACACGAATCAACACTGCTGCACTGAAATATGAGAGTGGATTCTTGAGTGGTGTTAGTTATCAGTTTTCCGAAAGAGTCTCTTTCAACAGCTCTCTACACACCTATAACAATGAAACAGAAGACAGTGAGAAATCGGTAGCCGCAGAGCTTTCCAGCCGCGTGCAGCTAACCGATAATCTAGATATGCATGCCACCCTTGATTATGAAGAGTGGCAACAAGGTGTTGAGGTAGGATTAGGGTTTCGCTTCTAATCTATCCCACTTCTTTATCGATGAGCCCGTTAAGATTCAATCAACAATTCCGTTGAAATTAACACACCATTCCAATCGGCATAAATGTAATCACCGGGCTGAATCAGTTGATTGTGTATAGAGAGCGTCACATTCACTTGCCCAACACCGTGCTTCTCGGTTTTAAATGGAGAGGCTCCGAGAGCTTGAATACCAAGATCCATCTGCGCCATCATCGCAACATCACGCACCGCACCATTCACAATGACGCCTTCCCAACCATTTTCTATGGCTAGAATCGCCAATTGGTCGCCAAGTAACGCTTTTTGACACGAGCCATTGCCGTCTACAACGAGTACTTTGCCGCAGCCATCGGTCTCTAAAACCTCACGAACCTTGGAATTATCGTGATAACAACGAACTGTTACAATTTTTCCCCAGAACGCACCACGCTGGCCGAAGTTCTGTAATGGCATATTCAGTAGCGTGACTTTGCTTTCAAACTCATCACATAAGTCAGGTGTTATATCGTGCATATATCCTCCGTGAGTAAGGCAAACCTATTAAGTCAGGTGAGCCTCTATGCTTTTATATATTATTAAAATTAATCCTTTGTTTTCATTGCTCTATGCCCAATTTAATACGAAATAAAAGTTGATTGAGCATATTTATCTACTAGACTCTAAGGGTAGCTTTCAGCTTCCTTGGTTCATAGTCTGGTCTTTAGCAAGCAAGATGTGCGAAACATCTCGAATAATCATTCTTATTTTGGTGCTAAATAGTCACCATAACATTGGTTAAGTTGTAGCCATACTATTAAAGTTTGTTGCGATACGGCAATTGATGTAAATCAACAAAGTGAATGGAATTAACATTCTCGCGTTGTTAGCATGCTGTTAACATTATAGAATCCTCTTAAATCACTAAAAGAATGATTGAAAGGCGTACTGGATCTACGTTATTGGGCAATACTTCAAGGAAGGCAGATAGCTGGAAGTAAGTGTTTTTTTTGAAAACTTTAAGTTATCATCAAAAATACATTACCTGTATGTTATGTTTTGCCTAGAATTTATTCTATTAGCACAGTTTCGTCACAAATTTAGGTACCGCCAAATGCAAACCCCGCAGATTCTTATCGTTGAAGATGAGCAAGTAACTCGTAACACTCTAAAGAGTATTTTTGAAGCAGAGGGATATGCTGTTTTTGAGGCTAGCGACGGTGAAGAGATGCACCAAGTGCTATCTGATAACCAAGTTAACCTTGTAATTATGGACATCAACCTTCCAGGTAAGAATGGCCTACTACTTGCGCGTGAACTACGTGAGCAAGCAAATGTAGCGCTTATGTTCTTAACTGGTCGTGATAATGAAGTTGATAAGATCCTTGGCCTAGAAATCGGCGCTGATGACTACATCACTAAGCCTTTCAACCCTCGTGAGCTGACTATCCGTGCACGTAACCTTCTTAACCGTTCAATGAGCACAAGCTCTGTTCAAGAAGAAAAGCGTAGCGTTGAGAAGTACGAGTTCAATGGTTGGGTACTAGATATCAACAGTCGTTCTCTGGTTAGCCCAGATGGCGAAGGCTACAAGCTACCTCGTTCAGAGTTCCGTGCTCTACTTCACTTCTGTGAGAACCCAGGTAAGATCCAAACACGTGCAGACCTTCTTAAGAAGATGACTGGCCGTGAGCTTAAGCCACACGATCGTACTGTAGACGTAACAATCCGTCGTATTCGTAAGCACTTTGAATCTGTTTCTGGTACGCCAGAAATCATCGCGACGATTCACGGTGAAGGCTACCGCTTTTGTGGTGACCTAGAAGACTAATTCGATTCGCGCTTCTGGCCGTTTAGTTCTTGCCGTCGATTAGCACTTCTAAACCGATAGCACTCTAACCAGTTAGTACTTATAAACAGTTAGTACTTATAAACAGTTAGTACTTCTAGCAATCGAAGCGTGAACAATCGTTATTAAAAAGGGAGAATGCCAACGCATTCTCCCTTTTTTATTCTTCATTGTTCGCTAAGGTTTTAGTAAACCGTATCTACCTTCACGTCTTTCTCGACTAACCACTTCACGGTTTCGCCATCTTTGAGTTCAATCGCAACATCAACAGGCTTATCACTGTCGATCTCTAACTGCCATACAAAAGCGACTTCCCACTGCGTTTCACTATGTGTTCTTAAATCTAAATCGTCAGCAGTTACCAACAAGGTATCTGCACCCTGTTTAACCGTCATACTCTCAACCGCAAGTGTTGCTGGTAATTGAGAGTCAGACTCTAGGTAGATAGCACCATGCAAAGTCTTATCTTGAGCCTCCCCAATCGTAGGCATTTTGTTGTGCCACAGGTTGCTTTTCATTGTGACTGTCGCTGCAGATACTTCGACTTGATTATCTTGCTGCCATTCTACTTGTGGCGCAGAACAACCCGCTAATGCTACTACACATGCGGCAAATGCTAATTTTTTCATCATTCTTCTACCTTTGATTTAACCAACTCTTTAAGACTTCAATATCATTTTGGTATTCGTTATTTATTTCATCAACCCAATCTGAAATGTTCTCCCACCACGCAGGCATATCTGGAGATTGAGCTTTCTGAGCAACTTGCTGTATGCGTTTCAGGCCAATGGAACCTGCTGCACCTTTAATCTTGTGTGCCTCAGAAACGATACTGTCTTGATCTTTCGCAACCATATTGGAATTCAATATTTCCATATATTCCGGCATCATATCTTCAAACATCACGATACTATCCAAAACAGGTTTCGACCCGACAATGTCAACATAAGACTCTAGCATATCAATATCAAGCAAAGTGGTATCAATCGTTGAAAGAGCCGGCTTACTCGCTGTTACTTTCTCAACACCTGCTACTTTTTCAACATCCTTTACTGTATCAATGCCCTCGGCTTTCTCAATAACCTCTGGGGCATCCTCAATCAACTCGCTGATGACATCCTGGATTGCACGAACCGACAGTGGTTTACTGATCGCTTCATCCATACCTTTCTGGAAATACTCTTGCTTATTGTTTAATACATTCGCGGTTAATGCCACCAAAGGCGGCAATTGGCTATATTTCTCGCGGTAGTATTGGGCAATGTCGAAACCAGTCATATCTGGTAACTGGATATCCAGTAATACCAAGTCATAATCTTTCGGGTTGAAAACGATTTGTGCCTCTTTACCCGTCATTACGACTGTCACTTCATGGCCTAGGCTTTCAAGTAAAGAGCGAGCTACTGTGATATTGAGTTCAATATCTTCGACCATGAAGATCTTAAGATTGGACTGCTTTCTTGGCGTTTTGATCAGAGCCTGAGTATCGTGATTAACTGGAACTCGAATCGAAACCGTAAAGGTACTACCAAAACCCTCTTCACTGGTGACTTCAATGTGACCATCCATCATATTGATCAGCTGTTGAGATACAGCAAGACCAATTCCGGTACCGACAGCGTGTAAATTGTCAGTTCCCGATTTCACCTGATAGTACATCGCGAAGATCTTCTCGATTTCACTTTCAGGGATACCTATCCCGGTATCTTCTACTTCCATCGTGATGTTGGCAAAATCGCCATCAATTTCAGCGCTGACCGTCATCACGACACCACCATCTTTGGTGAACTTCATCGCGTTGCTTACAAGATTCCACAATACCTGTCTAAGACGAGTACCATCCACCTCAACTGCAGATGGGAGATCGGACAATCTTTCTAGATCAAACCTCAACCCTTTCTGCTCTGCCATTAAAGCAGAAATACTTTCGATCTCAACAACGAAATCTTCAAAATTGATAGGGGTTGGGAATAGCTCAAGCTTACGGCGGTCGAACTTATCCATGTCGATAATATCGTTAAAGATATTACCCAACGTTACCGCGCTCACCTTGATGGTTTGCATCTGCTTACGCTGCTCGGTCGTCAGCTGGCTATCCAATAACATGCGGCTCAAGCCGATGATGCCATTGAGCGGTGTTCTTAGCTCGTGGCTAATGGTTGAGATAAAGGTGGTCTTATCGCGGCTGGCTTTCTCTAATGATTCTTGGTGCTCTTTACGCTCGGTAATATCACGACCAAAACCAACCAAGCCAAGGTGGCGACCATCTTTACTGTAGAAAGGCACCTTACGCAGTTCGAAGTAACTCTTACGTCCATCTGGGTATTCAAGCCATTGGTCATAGGTCAAAGCTTGGTTGTCAGCAAAGACTTTCTTATCAGTTTCAACAACTTGTTGAGCGACCTCTTTGCTGTAAACATCCCAAGGCGTCAAACCGACTAGCTCTTTTTCTGTTTTGCCCGTGAGTTCTTCAACCGCTCGGTTGCAACCAGAAAACACCCCATCTTCATTGCGATAATAAATGAGGTCAGGCGAGGCATCGATAAACGAGCGCAACAGCGCCGTACGTTCTGCTAATTCAAGCTGAGTTCGCTCACGCTGAAACACTTCGTTCTCAAGATCATGCATTGCTTCTGCACGCGCTTCTTCTGCTTTTTCACGATCTTCAATTTCTTGGTTGAGCTTTTCGATATTGAGTTGCAGTTGATTGTTGAGCTCTTGATCTCGCTCTCGCATGTCACCCAACTTAGAGACCAGTTTAGCCAACCTTTGGCGAGACTCTTCCAGTTGATCGACCACGACTGAAAGAAAATAGACCGCCCAAGGTGTGATCACTAGACCGAAGAAAACCGAACGGACAATGTCGATATCATCAACATTACCTTTGAGTGCGAGGGTGATACCGACTTGTACAACAACAGCAAGGGCAACAAGCGCTAGGGCGAGTAAGATAGAAAAGCGGACAATCCCCAATTTTACGAGCAGATCCACGTAATACTGGGCAAGATTTTTCATGGGTTTCATTTAGCGCTCCACGCGATAAGACTAGCAACATTCTACCTTGTTTGAAGAAAGTAGGTAAGCTAGCTACATCACACGCAGCAAGAGATTAGCGGTAATATCGAAGGTTAATCAACCAATATTAATACTAACCAAGCAATATCAATACTAGCCAAGCCACATAAATATTAGCCAAGTAATATAAATGCTAAACAAGAAAAAGACGGAGTCACTAAGTTACCCATTCTATAAAGTTAGTGAATAGAGTATGGATGCACTATCGAACGATTTCGACCATCAGATTTCGCTTGATACAACGCACTGTCAGCCAAGGCAACAGCAGACTCCATTTCGTCATCAGGTGTTGGTATATAAGAGACAATACCAATACTCACCGTGATGGAGTCTGACACTGTCGACTTCTCATGAGCTAATCCTAGTTTTTGCACTTCATCATGAATTCGACGAGCGACCATAAGCGCACCTTCTGTGGTTGTGTTTGGGAGAATAAAGCCAAACTCTTCACCACCGTATCGAGCCACGCAATCCGAAGAGCGATTCAACACCTGCTTAAAGGCTTGTGAAACCTGAATCAAAGCATCGTCACCTTGTTGGTGTCCATAGAAATCGTTATAGCCTTTAAAGAAGTCGATGTCACACAGCATAATCGTCAACGGCAATTTCTCACGCACATGATGATGCCACAATGTAGACAGCTGCTCATCGAAGCGACGTCGATTGGATACCTGAGTTAAACTATCCATAAAACTGAGGCGCTCAAGCTCTAAATTGGCTTCTTCAAGTTTCTGCTCGGCGAGGTAACGTTCTGTGATATCACGTGCCATGATCAGTACACCATTGGTACTCGATGCAGGGTCTCTAAAAGGCGACTTCACTACATCATACCAAGTAAACTCTCCATCACTTGAAACCAGTTTGTCGATGTAACGCAACGAGTTACCTTGATGAAGCACTTGACGATCACTCTCTGATACGCGCATATAAATGCTATTTGGTACTACGTCTTGTAGACGTTTACCCACTAAATCACTGACTTCAGAAATACCCAACGCCGCCACAAATGGCTTATTACACGCCTGGTAAACCATATTTTCGTTGAAGATACCAATCGAGTCAGGGCTCGCTTCCAAGATGTTTTGTAAAATGGTGTCACGTTGTGCAAGTGCAACTTCAGTATCTTTACGCTTTTCCATTTCCCCACGCAGTTGTTGCTGCATGTCATGCCAATCCGTCACATCGTGACTTATCGAGAGCGTACCTATGGTTTCCCCACTTTGCGAGAGCAAGACACTTTGATAAGTTTCAAGGAGACACCCCTTACCATCTTGGTCTGTGGTCCATGAGCGCTCACTGACACGACCTTTTAAGGCACCACTAGACACACTTAAAGTGCCCTCTTCAGGGCGACCATGCCAAAACTTTTTAAACGCACGATTACTCGCGACCAATTCACCCTTTTGATCGATGACATAGACCAACTCAGATAAAGAATCCAAAGCGGTACGAGCAACATTGAGATCACGAACCTCTTGGGAAATCTCTTCGTTGGTACTTTTATAAGGGGAAGCATGTATCATCCAAGCCTTTCTACTTCTAAAGTGGATCTTACGACCCACCAAGTTGATCTTAAAAGACTCAAATTCAGAAAGAACCCAGGACGAGAGATACTCAAACGTTCGAGAGTTGATGTGATCAGTGAGATAATGACGAAAACTATTCTCAGCTTCCACTGTTGGAAAACGAAAGTGAGTACCGATTTGGCGGATACCAAGCAACTGCATGGCTTGGCGATTGGCGTACAAGATCTCGCCACTTCGGATGTCAACAAAATAAAGAGGTGAAGGCGTAGCGAGAAGAAGCTGTTCAATATATGACTGGTAACGTAAATAAATATGCCAGCAGATGAGACCTATCAGCAATAGAACAACGATATATATACCGTAGCCATACGCCCTATCCCATAACCAAGTCATTACCAGTTCCATCTGCTCTCAATCTATACTTATAAATTCTGTGAGGGAAATGTTACCACTATTTGTTGGTTTTATCTGCTGTTACCTACAGTCACCCATCCCTATCAATTGGTCGCGTTTAAAACAGGTTGCGTGTACTCGAATGCAAAGCCTGTTTTAATGCCTTGTGCGCCGGTTTTATCAAGCGAACGACCAATCTCAGTCATCGCCAACCAACGGTTCTCACACCATAAAGGGGAGAGTAGTGTCGGGCGTCTCGCCGCAGAAGATACACGATGATAAACCACGTCCGCTGGTGTGCGTTGAATGATCTCACTCGCGATATCAATGTACTCCTCAAGGCTTGGTGCTTCTAGCTTTCCTGCCTTCCAGGCTTTAGCCATGGTACTGCCTTCAACAATATGAAGCCCGTGAAGCTTGATACCATCAGTGCCAGCTGCTAATACCTTCTCTAGAGTTTCAAGGTTATCCGCTTTGGTTTCTTTGGGCAGGCCGACAATAAGGTGAGTACATACCTTGATTCCTAAAGCACGTGCGCGCTGGGTGATCGTTTCATACACAGTGAAATCGTGTCCGCGGTTAATTCGCTTGAGGGTTTTATCATTGGTTGTTTGCAGGCCGAGCTCTAGCCAAATTTCGTAACCTTGCTTAACGTACTCCGCGAGCAGATCGAGTACCGCATCCGGCACGCAGTCTGGTCTAGTGCCAACACAAAGGCCAACAATCTCTGCTCCGGGTGCTTTTAGAGCCTCTTCATACATATTCTTGAGTACCTGCACCTCAGCGTAAGTACTGGTGTACGCCTGAAAATAAGCAAGATACTTCTTGGCACGAGCGATTTCACCCGCACGATCTGTTAATTGATCAGCAATACTTTGAACTTGAGTTTGTTCATCGGCAAAAGAAGCTACATTGCAGAAGGTACAACCGCCACGGCCAATTGTCCCGTCTCGGTTTGGGCAACTAAACCCACCGTGAAGTGTCAGCTTGTGAACCTTCTCGCCATAACGACGTTGGAAATCTTGGCCGATAGTATTAACTAACTCGTGTAATTGCATATTTTCAAAGCACTCAAGTAAATAAGAATGAATATCAGTCTTTTTTGAAAAAAAATTACATCCCTGCAAAATTCGACCAATTAGTTTACGCAAGGATTTTTGCGAGCAACCTATCAAATATCAATAAACATGCAAAAAATAAGCTCTATTTGCCTAATGTTGCACATTTGTTAGGCATTAAATTCAAAACAAAACGAAAAAAATGGTCTACATCGGTTAACTTTCATTGCAATTCGCCTAGACAAAATTGTAGGATACTTACACATATTGGCTATTTCTGAGTGTTTACTTACATCGAAAACTTGCCAATAAGTCGGTGATGTCCATACCCCACCTATATAAACCACTAGTTTGTGGTCAAAAACAAACGGATATCACTAAGGATTGTTTTTCTCGCAATACTTTTCCTGCGAGATACGGAAAGGATTCAAACCGCCAGCATAGGCAGGTTTAGACCCATAAATATAAAAGGACAAGGCTAACTTTATACAAAGAAGTTGCGCCTAGATTTAACTGGAAGGATGTATCTATGGTAGATCAAGAGCAGAACTCACAGGGTCTGTATACTCCTGAATTGGAGCATGACGCTTGTGGTATCGGTTTTGTTGCTCATCTTAAGAATCGCAAATCTCATGATGTAGTAACTCAAGCACTCGATATGCTTGCACGTATGGAACACCGTGGCGGCCAAGGCTGTGATCCGTGTTCTGGTGATGGTGCAGGTATCCTGCTACAGAAGCCACACGAATTCTTACTAGAAGAAGCCGTAAAGCTTGGAATTAAACTGCCATCTTTTGAAAAATATGGTGTTGGTGTTGTACTTTTCCCTAAGGATGAATACAAACGTGCACAGTGTCGTGACATTCTAGAACGCAATGCACAGCGCCTTGAGTTAGAAGTTATCGGTTACCGAGAACTTCCAACTGACAATTCAATGATTGGTGCTGACCCACTAAGCACTGAACCTCAATTTGAACACGTATTTATTTCTGGCGGCCCTGGTATCACACCAGAAGAGCTTGAGCGTAAACTGTATGTTCTACGTAACTACACGGTTCGTGTATGCCTAGAAAGCGTGTCAAACATCGGTGACGACTTCTACATCAACTCTATGTCTTACAAGACATTGGTGTACAAAGGTCAGCTAACAACAGAACAAGTTCCTCAGTACTTCCTAGACCTGCAAAACCCAACCATGGTGACAGCTCTAGCACTGGTACACTCTCGCTTCTCTACCAATACATTCCCTCGTTGGCGTCTGGCTCAGCCTTTCCGTTACATCGCGCATAATGGCGAAATCAATACGGTTCGCGGCAATCTAAACTGGATGAAAGCACGTGAAGCAATCCTAGAGTCGGATCTGTTTACACAAGCTGAAATCGACATGCTGCTTCCTATCTGTCAGGAAGGTAGCTCGGATTCATCAAACTTCGATATGGCGCTTGAGCTACTTGTTCTTTCAGGTCGTACTCTGCCACACGCATTAATGATGATGATCCCTGAAGCATGGCAAGAAAACAAAAACATGGATCCAACTCGTCGTGCGCTCTACCAGTACCACGCGAACGTAATGGAACCATGGGATGGCCCAGCTTCTGTCTGCTTCACTGATGGTGTTCAAGTTGGTGCAACACTTGACCGTAACGGTCTGCGTCCTTCTCGCTACACAGTAACGAAAGACGACTTCCTAGTGATGGCGTCTGAATCTGGTGTTGTTGAGATCGCTCCCGAAAATGTTGAATACCGTGGTCGTTTACAACCAGGTCGTATCTTCGTTGCTGACCTTGAGCAAGGCCGCATCATTTCTGACGAAGAAGTGAAAGACGGTATTGCTAAAGCACAACCCTACGAAAAATGGGTTGAAAAGAACCTTCTGAGCTTGAAAAAGCTACCTGATGCGAACAACGAATTTAACCAACCTTCTCCAGAAAAGTTGCTTCATAAACAACAATCGTTTGGTGTGAGCTCTGAAGAAGTAAACGAAATCATTCTACCTCTTGCGAAAACAGGCTACGAGCCACTTTCTGCAATGGGCGCTGACTGGCCGCTAGCGATTCTTTCTCATCAATCGCAGCACCTTTCAAACTACTTCAAGCAATTATTTGCACAAGTAACTAACCCGCCAATCGATCCGATTCGTGAGCGTATGGTTATGTCTCTGAACACTTACCTAGGTAAGGATCAGAACCTACTTGCTGAAACGCCTGAACACTGTCAAAAAGTAGAACTTGAGTCTCCAGTTCTGTCTAACTCTGAGTTAGAGAAGCTACGTGCAATCGATAACGAGCACCTTCAAGCGAAGACGCTGGATATCGTATTCCAAGCAAACGGAGACAACGGTAAGTTAGAGCGCGCACTTAAGCGTATCTGCCAATACGCAGAAGACGCCGTGATTGATGGCTACTCTATCATCCTACTGACAGACCGTGCGGTTAACTCTACCCACGCCGCTATTCCAGCAATGCTGGCAGTTGGCGCGGTTCACCACCATCTTATCCGTAAAGGTCTAAGAGCTAAGTGTGACATTGTTGTTGAAACGGGCGATGCTCGCGAGACACACCACTTTGCAACGCTAATCGGCTACGGTGCGAACGCAGTTAACCCATACCTAGTTATTGAAACGATTGTTGAACTGCAACGTACGAAGAAGCTAGATCCAAACGTACACCCACGTGAGTTATTCGATAACTACCGTAAAGGTGTCAACGGCGGTCTACTGAAGATCTTCTCTAAGATGGGGATCTCTACGCTACAGTCTTACCACGGTGCGCAAATCTTTGAAGCACTTGGTGTAAGCAAGTCAGTGGTTGAAAAATACTTCACTGGTACTGTT
This sequence comes from Vibrio sp. 10N.247.310.17, assembly GCF_041466605.1. Lineage (NCBI taxonomy): Bacteria > Pseudomonadati > Pseudomonadota > Gammaproteobacteria > Vibrionales > Vibrionaceae > Vibrio > Vibrio sp. 10N.247.310.17. The sequence goes on from NZ_JBFSTC010000056.1 coordinate 20,212, forward strand.
TCTCGTATCCAAGGTCTAACGATCGATGATATCGCACGAGAAGTGCTGGTTCGTCACCGTGTTGGTTACCCAGCTCGTGAAATCCCAGCTCAGATCCTTGATGTTGGCGGTGTTTACCAGTGGAAACAACGTGGCGAGAAGCACCTATTCAACCCTGAAACGATTTCTCTACTTCAAGAGTCGACGCGTAACAAAGATTACGGTCAATTCAAGAAGTACGCAAAAGCAGTTGATGACCAAGGCGACAACGCAGCAACGCTACGTAGCCAACTGGATTTCATCAAGAACCCAGCAGGCTCTATTCCTCTAGCGGAAGTAGAACCCATCGAGAACATCCTTAAGCGTTTTGCAACCGGCGCAATGAGCTTTGGTTCAATCTCACATGAGGCTCACTCAACACTGGCTGTTGCAATGAACCGCATTGGCGCGAAGTCAAACTCAGGTGAAGGTGGTGAAGATCCAGCTCGTTTCGAACGTAAAGAAAACGGTGACTGGGAACGTTCAGCAATCAAACAGGTAGCTTCTGGCCGATTTGGTGTAACGTCTTACTACCTATCTAACGCTGATGAGCTGCAAATCAAGATGGCTCAAGGTGCGAAACCTGGCGAAGGTGGTCAACTACCTGGTGATAAGGTTGATGATTGGATCGGTGCAACACGTCACTCGACTCCGGGCGTAGGTCTTATCTCTCCACCGCCACACCACGATATCTACTCAATCGAAGATTTGGCTCAGCTGATCTACGATCTGAAAAACGCGAACCGTAACGGCCGTGTCAACGTGAAGCTAGTATCAGAAGCAGGCGTAGGTACGATTGCATCAGGTGTAGCAAAAGCGAAAGCTGATGTGGTACTTATCGCAGGTTTTGATGGTGGTACGGGTGCATCTCCGATGTCTTCTATCCGCCACACTGGTCTGCCTTGGGAACTGGGTCTAGCGGAAACGCACCAAACACTACTGAAAAACGGCCTACGTAACCGTATCGTTGTTCAGTCTGATGGTCAGATGAAAACACCACGTGACCTTGCAGTCGCAACGTTACTTGGCGCTGAAGAATGGGGCGTAGCAACAGCTGCTCTAGTTGTTGAAGGCTGTATCATGATGCGTAAGTGTCACAAGAATACATGTCCTGTTGGTATCGCAACACAAAACAAAACTCTTCGTGAGCGTTTCGACGGCCGCGTAGAAGACGTAGTAACGTTCTTCCAATACATGGCTGAAGGTCTACGTGAAGTAATGGCTGAACTTGGCTTCCGCTCTATTGATGAGATGGTTGGTCAATCGCACAAACTTAAAGTTCGTGATGACATCGGTCACTGGAAGTACAAGAACCTAGATCTAACACCAGTACTGCACATTGAGCAGGCTCGTGCAGAAGATGGTATCTACAACCAGACAACACAGAATCATAATCTTGAAGACGTTCTAGACCGTAAGTTGATTCAGGCTGCAATCCCAGCGCTTGAGAAAGGTGAAGCGGTTACCGCTCAGTTCCCTATCATCAACACGGACCGTTCAGCAGGCACGATGCTGTCGAACGAAATCTCGAAGGTTTACAAAGACCAAGGTTTACCACAGCCAATGAACGTTAAGTTCCACGGTAGTGCAGGTCAATCGTTCGGTGCGTTCCTTGCGAAAGGCGTTAAGTTCGAAGTAGAAGGCGACGCGAACGATTACTGGGGTAAAGGTCTGTCTGGCGGTACTTTGGTACTGTACCCAGATGCGAAATCTACTATCGTTGCTGAAGACAACATCGTTGTGGGTAACGTATGTTTCTACGGTGCAACCTCAGGTGAATCTTTCATTCGCGGTATGGCTGGCGAACGTTTCTGTGTTCGTAACTCTGGTGCGAAGGTTGTTGTTGAGGGTGTTGGTGACCACGGTTGTGAATACATGACAGGTGGCGCGGCAATTATCCTTGGCTCAACGGGTCGTAACTTTGCTGCAGGTATGAGTGGCGGTGTCGCTTATGTTTGGGATAAAGCAGGCGACTTCGAAACCAAGCTCAACGCAGAACTTGTAGACCTAGATCCAATTGAACAAGAAGATAAAGATCTTCTACTAGATATGCTAACGAAGCATGTTGAATTCACAGGAAGTGAAGTTGCTCAGTCTTTCCTAGACAACTTTGAAGTAAGTGTCGCATCACTAGTTAAAGTAATGCCACGCGACTACAAAGCAGTTCTTGAGAAGCGTAAAGCTGAAGCACAACAGGCACAAACGGAAGAAGTGGAGGCAGTATAATGGGTAAGCCTACTGGATTTTTAGAACACGGTCGTGAGCTTCCAAAAAAGCTCGACCCGTCAGTTCGAATTGAAGACAACAAAGAGTTCGTACTTAACGAAGAGTTTGGTGAAAAGATCAGTACTCAAGCATCTCGTTGTATGGACTGTGGCGTACCTTTCTGTCACAACGGCTGTCCGATTGGTAACATCATCCCAGAATTCAATGACGCGGTTTATCGTGACAGCTGGGAAGAGGCTTGGAACATTCTAAGCTCTACCAACAACTTCCCTGAGTTTACAGGTCGTGTTTGTCCTGCTCCTTGTGAAAGTGCCTGTGTTCTTGGCATCAACCAAGACCCAATCACTATCTGTAATATCGAGAAAACGATTGTAGAAACTGCGTACCGTGAAGGGTACGCAAAACCTAAGACACCACGCTCTCGTACAGGTAAAACTGTCGCGGTTATCGGTTCAGGTCCTGCTGGCTTAGCCGCAGCTGAGCAGCTAAACAGCGCTGGTCACTCGGTAACGGTATTTGAACGTGACGAGAAAGTCGGTGGTCTACTTCGCTTCGGTATCCCAGATTTCAAACTGGGTATGGACGTGATTGATCGTAAGATCAACCTAATGGCTGAAGCTGGCGTTGAGTTTAAAGTGAACCAACACATCGGTGTTGATGTTAATGCTCAACAGCTACGCCAAGAATTTGATGTGGTATTGCTAACGGGTGGTTCTACGGTTCCACGTGACTTGCCAATCCCAGGTCGTGAGCTGAAAGGCGTTCACTTTGCCATGGAATTCCTTGGTCAAAACAACCGCCGTGCCAACGACCTAGATCTTAAGACAGAAGAACTTCACGCTAAAGATAAGCACATTGTGGTTATCGGTGGTGGTGATACGGGGTCTGACTGTGTGGGCACATCAAACCGTCATAAAGCAGCAAGCATTACTCAGGTTGAGATCATGCCGATCCCACCAGAGAAACGCCCTGCAAATATGCCTTGGCCTCAATACCCAATGATCATGAAAACGACCACTTCTCACGAAGAGGGTTGTGAACGTCATTGGAACATCCTGACTAAAGAGTTCATCTCTGACGATAACGGTAATGTAACCGGACTTCGTATCGCTGACATCGTTTGGCAAGACGCAAAACCAGGCGAACGTCCAGGTTTTGATGAAGTAGCGAACTCTGAACGTGTTATCCCTTGTGACATGGCATTCCTTGCAATGGGCTTCTTACACCCAGAGCCAACAGGCGTGCTTGCTCAGCTAGACATTAAACTGGACGAGCGTGGTAACGTTGCTTCTGAAGGCTTTGCGACCAACCAGAAAGGCGTTTTCGCTGCTGGTGATATGCGTACTGGTCAATCTCTGGTTGTACGTTGTATTAATGAAGGTCGTGAATGTGCAATTGCCATTGATGACTTCTTAATGGGTAACTCAAACTTAGAAGCGAAAGCAGATTCACTCATGCTTTCCGCATAATATTTCTCGGGCTAGCGTCGATGACGTTAGCCTAGAGGAAAAGCAACACCCTTCCTAACTTTTATGTTTGGCTAGCACTCGATGCTAGCCTTTTTTCTATCTGGCCTTTAACTCTTTCTCAATCACTCCGGCTGTGCATGTTAAATCTCGTTAACATCTAGCTCTTATATCTCATTGATCTTCATCGACTATTTCAGATTATTACGTGGTTAATCGCGTTTACACATGATAATTAACCATGAACTTGACCTTAAACACAATTAGCTATACGTTGTAAAGCTGATGAAAATAAAACCAATCGGTTTTGTTAACACAACCAATAACGTTTTAGCTAGCTAAAAACAAACTATCAGTTTATATAAGAACAAGTTCATAAAAAATAACAAGTACATGAATAGTTAGTCATTTACTGTCTGGATGACAGCGAAGCAAAAGGGAGAATTGCAATGGCTCTATATGATCCTAGTCTTGAAAAAGACAACTGTGGATTTGGTTTAATAGCGCAAATGGAAGGCCAACCGAGTCATAAGTTGGTGCGAACTGCTATTTCAGCCCTCGATCGCATGACACACCGTGGTGGTATCGCCGCGGATGGTAAAACCGGAGATGGCTGTGGCTTATTGCTACAGAAGCCAGACTCTTATCTCAGAATTATTGCTGAAGAGAATAACTTCAAGCTCGGCAAGCAATACGCTGTCGGCATGATTTTCTTCAGCCAAGATCCAATCAAAGCGCAATCGGCGCAAGACATCGTCAATAAAGAACTCGCTCAAGAGACTTTAACCGTAGCGGGCTGGCGTGTCGTGCCGACCAACACCGACGTATTAGGCCCAATCGCCAAAGATTCTGTTCCCAATATTCAACAAGTGTTTATCTCGGCCCCAGCAGGTTGGCGTGAGCGCGATATTGAACGACGCCTTTATATCGCTCGTCGTCGAATTGAAAAGCAGATCACCGAAGACAAAGATTTTTATATTTGTAGCCTGTCGACTCAAGTCATGGTCTACAAAGGCTTGTGTATGCCCGCCGATCTTCCGCGATTTTACCTCGATCTTGCAGACTTACGTATGGAATCTGCAATATGTCTGTTCCACCAGCGTTTCTCAACTAATACTCAGCCGCGTTGGCCACTGGCTCAACCATTCCGCTATTTGGCACACAATGGTGAGATCAATACCATTGAAGGCAACCGTCAATGGGCTAAAGCTCGCGCCTATAAATTCTCTTCACCGCTGCTGCCCGATTTACAAACTGCCGCACCTTTTGTGAATGAGACAGGATCAGACTCCTCAAGCCTAGACAACATGCTCGATCTATTCCTTGCCGGTGGTATGGATGTATTCCGAGCGATGCGTATGCTTGTGCCGCCCGCTTGGCAAAACCACCCAGACATGGATCCAGAGCTTCGTGCCTTTTACGATTTCAACTCCAAGCACATGGAACCGTGGGACGGCCCTGCGGGTATCGTACTGTCTGACGGCCGTTATGCTGCATGTACCCTCGACAGAAACGGCTTACGCCCTGCTCGCTATGTGATCACCAAAGACAACCTAATCACCTTGGCATCTGAAGTCGGTATCTGGAATTATGCGCCTGACGAAGTAGCAGAGAAAGGACGTGTTGGCCCTGGTGAACTGCTCGTTATTGATACGCGTCGCGGTAAGCTATGGCAGTCGAACGAGATCGACAATGATCTTAAAGGCCGTCACCCATATAAAGAGTGGATGGATAAAAACGTTCACAAATTAACACCGTTTTCCGCACTAGCAGATGACCAAGTCGGTAAGCGTAATTTTGATGATGACACCCTAAAGACCTATCAAAAACAGTTTGCAATGAGCAACGAAGAGTCAGACCAAGTACTGCGCGTACTCGGTGACATGGGACAAGAAGCGGTCGGCTCGATGGGCGACGATACACCAATGGCAGTACTGTCTTCGAAAGAGCGCCTCATTACCGACTATTTCCGTCAGAAGTTTGCTCAAGTAACCAATCCACCGATTGACCCTTTGCGTGAAAAACACGTTATGTCTCTGGCAACCAGCATCGGCCAAGAGATGAATGTGTTCTGTGAAACCGATGGGCATGCTTACCGTGTGACGTTTGATTCACCCGTTCTGCTTTATTCTGATATGCAGCAACTTCTGCAGTTAAATCAAAAGCATTATGGCCATACGATTCTTAGCATGCACTATGACCCAGCAGAAAAAGATCTCGAACAAGCCATCAACGACTTGTGTGATCGTGCGGTTCAAGATGTACGTGACGGCGCCGTTTTGGTTGTGCTTTCAGACAAAGCTTTAGAGAAAGGTAAGCTACCCGTTCCGGTAGCCATGGCGGTCGGTGCGGTGCAAACTAGACTTGCAGACACCAACCTGCGTTGTGATGCTAACATCGTGGTTGAAACAGCAACCGCACGTGACCCACACCAATTTGCCGTACTGCTTGGCTTCGGCGCAACCGCGGTTTACCCGTATCTCGCTTATGAAGCTCTGGGCAAAATGTTGGACGAGGGTTCATTAGATAAAGACTATCGCACTGCATTGCAAAATTACCAAAACGGCATCAACAAAGGTCTGTATAAGATCATGTCGAAGATGGGTATATCGACAATTGCTTCGTATCGCTGCTCGCAGTTATTTGAGGCGGTCGGCTTACATACCGATGTCGTTGATTTGTGTTTCCGTGGCGTAACGACTCGTATCCAAGGCGCTAGCTTTAGCGACTTCCAACAAGATATCTATAATCTATCTCGTAAAGCATGGACTAAGCGTAAACCACTGGAACATGGTGGCTTACTCAAATATGTACATGGCGGCGAATACCACGCGTACAACCCAGATGTAGTCAGTACCTTGCAAACCGCCGTCAAGACAGGTGAAACCTCAGATTATCAATCTTTTGCGAAGCAAGTTAATGCTCGTTCTGCTGCTATGCTACGCGACTTAATGAGCCTCAAAAAAGCCGATCAACCTCTGCCACTAGAACAAGTCGAGCCAAGTAGCGATCTCTTTAAACGCTTCGACTCGGCAGCCATGTCGATTGGTGCCTTGAGCCCAGAAGCTCATGAAGCGCTAGCCATGGCGATGAACCGCTTGGGTGGTTATTCTAACTCTGGTGAAGGCGGTGAAGATCCACGACGCTTTGGGACTGATCGCAACTCACGAATCAAACAGATAGCTTCTGGTCGTTTTGGTGTGACGCCACATTACTTAACCAATGCGGATGTTCTACAAATCAAAGTTGCACAAGGTGCGAAGCCAGGAGAAGGCGGTCAACTGCCAGGTCATAAGGTCACAGCAGAAATCGCCAAGCTGAGATACTCAGTTCAAGGCGTAACATTGATCTCCCCTCCTCCACATCACGATATTTATTCTATCGAAGATCTGGCGCAGCTGATTTTCGACCTTAAGCAAGTTAACCCTAAAGCCTTGGTTTCAGTGAAGTTAGTATCTGAACCGGGTGTAGGCACCATTGCCACAGGTGTAGCGAAAGCTTATGCCGACTTGATTACGATCTCCGGTTACGACGGTGGTACTGCAGCAAGCCCGCTGACTTCAGTGAAATACGCAGGTTGTCCTTGGGAGCTTGGCTTAGCCGAAACTCAACAAGCACTCGTCGCCAACGGGCTTCGTCATAAGATCCGCCTGCAAGTCGATGGTGGTTTAAAAACCGGCCTCGATGTTATCAAGGGCGCGATTTTAGGTGCAGAGAGCTTTGGTTTTGGTACCGCACCTATGGTGGCGATGGGTTGTAAGTTCTTGCGAATCTGTCACCTAAATAACTGTGCGACAGGTGTGGCGACTCAAGATGAAACCCTACGCCGCGAATACTTCAAAGGCCTACCAGACATGGTGGTGAACTACTTTACAGGCCTAGCCGATGAAGTTCGCCAGTACCTTGCAGAACTTGGCGTAGAAAAACTTACTGATCTGATTGGTCGTACTGATTTGCTTGAAGCCGTTCAAGGCCTCACAGCGAAACAAAGTAAACTCGATCTCTCTTCGATATTGGAAGCTCCGGTATCTCCAGAAGGTCACCCACTGTTTTGGACAGAGCCAAACGCACCGTTTGATAAGGCTCAACTCAACCAACAGATCCTTGATGACGCAATCGATGCGATTGAGAAACGTCAATCCACCAGTCTTTACTACAACGTGATCAACACCGATCGCTCGATTGGCGCTCGTATCTCTGGCGAAATTGCCAAACGTTACGGTAACCAAGGTATGGCGGGTTCACCAATTAAGTTGTATCTCGATGGTACAGCAGGCCAATCCTTTGCGGTTTGGAACGCCGGCGGCGTTGAGCTGTATCTGACGGGTGATGCCAATGACTATGTCGGCAAAGGCATGGCGGGCGGTAAAGTAGTAATCAAGCCTCACCAAGGCACAGCGTTTACTTGTAACGAAGCGACCATCATCGGCAATACTTGTCTGTATGGTGCGACCGGAGGCAAGCTATTTGCCGCAGGTACTGCGGGCGAACGATTTGGCGTGCGTAACTCAGGTACCGTTGCTGTGATTGAAGGTGCGGGTGACAACGCCTGTGAATACATGACTGGCGGTATTGTTGCCATTCTTGGCGCAACCGGAGTGAACTTCGGCGCGGGTATGACGGGTGGTTTTGCTTATGTCATGGATAAGAATGAAGACTTCCAAGGCCGAGTGAACAACGAGTCGGTCGAGGCACTTTCTCTGTCTAATCTATTTATCCACCAAGAACATCTACGCGGCCTGATTGCAGAGCACTTAGAAGAGACTGGCTCAGTACACGCTGAAGCTATTCTGGCGAACTTTGATGAATGGATTCCGAAGTTCTACCTAGTGAAGCCAAAGACGGCGGATCTTAACACCTTGCTCGGTCACCAAAGCCGTAGCTCTGCTGAACTTCGTGTTCAAGCGCAATAATTGGAAGGAGCCAATAATGAGCCAGAATGTATACCAATTTATTGATGTGAATCGCGTAGATCCAGCGAAAAAGCCAATCAAAATACGTAAGATTGAGTTTGTAGAGATCTACGAACCTTTCACTAAGCAACAAGCCAAAGCGCAAGCTGACCGTTGTTTAGACTGTGGTAACCCTTACTGTGAATGGAAATGTCCAGTTCATAACTACATCCCTCAGTGGCTTAAGCTTGCCAATGAAGGGCGCATTATCGAAGCCGCTGAACTGTCTCACCAAACCAACAGCTTACCTGAGGTGTGTGGACGAGTTTGTCCTCAGGATCGACTGTGCGAGGGATCTTGTACCCTCAACGATGATTTCGGCGCAGTAACCATCGGCAACATTGAAAAATACATCAATGACAAAGCGTTTGAGATGGGCTGGAAGCCAGACATGTCTCACGTTGAATGGACCGACAAAAAGGTCGCGATCATCGGCGCAGGCCCAGCAGGTCTTGCAGCAGCTGATATCTTAGTTCGAAACGGTGTGAAGGCCGTGGTATTTGACCGCTACCCTGAGATCGGTGGCCTGCTGACGTTTGGTATCCCATCGTTCAAGCTTGAGAAAGGCATCATGGAAAACCGTCGCCGTATCTTTAGTGGTATGGGGGTCGAATTTAAAATGAATACCGAAGTCGGCAAAGACGTTCAACTACAACAACTTGTCGATGATTATGATGCCGTTTTCTTAGGTGTCGGCACCTATAAAAATATGCGTGCTGGATTAGACAACGAAGAAGCTCCGGGCGTTTATGATGCCCTACCATTTCTTGTTTCCAATACCTACAAGGTCATGGAACTGGATAACCCAACGCCATTCATCGACATGAAAGGCAAGAAAGTAGTCGTGCTTGGTGGTGGTGATACTGCAATGGACTGTGTCCGAACGTCGATTCGTCAACACGCTGCTAATGTTGTTTGTGCTTATCGCCGAGATGAAGCGAACATGCCGGGCTCTCGCCGAGAGGTGAAAAATGCGAAAGAGGAAGGCGTGAAGTTCATGTTCAACCTTCAACCATTAGCACTGGAAACCGATTCATCCGGTCATGTGACTGGCGTTAAAGTGATGAAAACAGCCTTGGGTGAACCAGATGAGGCAGGCCGCCGTCGCCCTGAACCGGTTGAAGGCAGTGAGCATGTTCTTGAGGCTGATGCCGTGATCATGGCATTTGGTTTCCAACCTCATGCAATGGAATGGCTAGAACCATTTGGTGTAGAGCTCGACCAATGGGGTCGCATCAAGGCTCCCGGCAAACAAGAGTTTCAATACCAAACCACCAACAGCAAGATATTCGCTGGTGGCGATGCCGTTCGAGGCTCTGACTTAGTGGTAACCGCTATCGATGAAGGCCGTAAAGCCGCAGAAGGGATCTTGGATTACCTAGAAGTGTGATTGGGTTTCCTTTATTACTCAGTTCGTTACTATAAAAAAGGATCCAATTATGGATCCTTTTTTGAATTAGATTCGTTTATCACAAGCATCACGAAAATACGTAAAACAATTACAAATAAGCCAATACCGATAACTACAATAAGAATTAAAAACAAGCCATAGGAAACACTATGAAAAAAGCCGCTCTCCTTTCTCTATCTCTTTTGACTTTAACCGCTTGTAGCCAAGGAATCACGGACATGAAAGACAGAACTTCATCACCTTGTGGAGACAAACCAAACTGCGTATCAACTCAAGATGACCGTGAACAACATACATTGGCCACGTTTGAGTTATCAGATTCAGCAAACTTAGATGCGATTGAGCAGGTTGCGCTAACCTTACCGGGATCGAAAACCGCTAGTAAAACAGAAGATTACCTGCGTGTTGAATGTACTTCTCGCATCATGCGCTTTGTCGATGACTTAGAACTTAAGATCACTGATGGCAAACTGATCGTGCGTTCAGAGTCTCGTACTGGTCACTCTGATTTTGGCGTAAACCGAAAGCGTGCTGAACAACTTCGCGCTAGCTTAAAAAGCGAAGGCCTGATCAAATAGATAAAAGATTACGCAGATAAATCGCTGCTATTCGGATGAGAAGTGCCTCTGGGCAGTCGCTCGACACTTCTTATCCATGCTACAATTTCGCTCTACTGTTTAAATATTATTTATTAAGAGACTACACATGAAAATCGGCATCATTGGCGCAATGGAGCAAGAAGTTGCGATCCTAAAGGCAGCAATTTCAGACATTACTGAAGTTAATAAAGGCGGTTGTACCTTTTTCTCTGGTCAGATAAATGGTGTTGACGTTGTTTTGCTTCAATCAGGCATTGGTAAAGTAGCCGCTGCAGTGGGTACTTCAATCCTACTAAGCGAATACCAACCAGACGTAGTACTAAACACGGGCTCTGCTGGCGGTTTTGATTCAACACTGAACCTTGGCGATGTGGTTATCTCAACTGAAGTTCGTCACCACGATGCAGATGTTACAGCTTTCGGTTACGAAATCGGCCAAATGGCAGGTCAACCTGCAGCGTTCAAAGCGGACGACAAATTGATGGCTGTTGCTGAACAAGCACTAGCGCAAATGGAAGATAAGCACGCTGTTCGCGGTCTTATCTGTACTGGCGACGCATTTGTTTGCACAGCAGAACGCCAAGAGTTCATCCGCAAGCACTTCCCATCTGTCGTTGCTGTAGAGATGGAAGCATCTGCTATCGCTCAAGCTTGTCACCAATTCCAAGTACCATTCGTGGTTGTTCGTGCAATCTCTGACGTTGCAGACAAAGAATCACCAATGAGCTTCGAAGAGTTCCTGCCACTAGCAGCACAAAGCTCTTCTGAGATGGTTATCAAAATGGTTGCCCTACTAAAGTAAACGACTAGACATGCAAACACTGTTTGATCAGGTATTTGCAAATGGCGTGCTCCTTGTAATGTGGGGAGCACTGCTTTTTCATTTAATTTTACCTATCCCCCATGCCGCACATCCCACGACCTTATGGCATAAGTTTGCTGAACTTTTAGCAACCAAGGTTAATAACAATCAAAATTATTCCCAAAGCTTAATCTCAGGCACTTTAGCTTGGGGGGTAATGGTCTTGCCGGCTCTGGTTATCCTATTGGCGCTGCAGCCACTGGTTTGGCAATCACAACTGTTTGAATTAGCGCTGTTGTTACTCGCTATTGATTGGCGTAACAATGAAAAGTTGGCAAATCAGTTGATCAAAGCACTTGGCCGAGAAGATAAAGCCGCGGCTCGCCAGTTACTGGCTCCGATTGTTAACCGTCAAACTGAATCACTGTCATCACTTGGACTTGGCAAAGCCGCGGCTGAAACTATCATCATGGGTTACGCTCGTAATGTGGTTTGTGTTTTATTCTGGTACGCCATTGGTGGTGGAATCGCCGCGTTAATGTATCGCCTGATTGTTGAGTTAGCGCGTGCATGGTCACCAAGTCGAAAGCGATTTTCTCCATTTGGATCAACGGCAATCAAGATTGTCGCTATCCTAGAATTCATACCAATGCGCTTGTTTGCCTTGATGATTGTATGTGGCGATAAAGCGTCTCACACATTCAAGATGATGCTCGTTCAGAGTCGCTCTTGGCCATTGCCCGGCCCTGCATGGTTGATTACAGCTGTCGGCAACAAGCTTGAGCTGTCACTGGGCGGTCCTGCGATTTACGACAACACCAAAGCTATTCGAGCAAAATTAGGCGGCAGAGTCGCCCCTTCAGTGCTGCACTTGTCTCAAGTTCAAAAACTGCTGTTTGGTCGCATCGCTATCTGGATATTTTTACAAAGCCTAATCTTACTATTTGTTCACCAAGGGATTTAGAGTGAAACCATCAGCACTTGTTACAAGCCTTACTATTTTGTCTTCCAGCTTATGGCTGCCTTTATCATTTGCAGAAGAAGCACTACTGATTTCAGAAAAAGTTCAACCTGCTCAACGTGTGGTTAGCCTTGCTCCTCATGCCACTGAACTCGCATACAGCGCTGGTTTAGGTGATAAGCTTGTTGCGGTGAGTGAGCGAAGTGATTATCCACTACAAGCTGACAAGCTAGAGAAAGTGGCGAATTACCAAGGTATCAAGGTTGAGAAGATCATCGCCCTGCAACCGGATCTCATTCTCGCATGGCCAGCTGGAAACCCGCCCAGAGAACTCGCGAAACTGGAGCAATTTGGTTTTAATATTTATTACTCAAAAACCAAGAGCCTAGATAACATCGCGACCAATATTGAGCAACTTAGCCAATTCGCAAGCGATCCAAGTATTGGCGAAAATAACGCTCAACAATACAGAGAGCAGCTCAACGCGTTGAGACTAAAATACAAAGATGCCGAGCCAGTAAACTACTTCTACCAACTCAGTGAGAAGCCGATCATCACTGTTGCTCAAGGACACTGGCCAAGTGAGGTGTTTGAGTTTTGTGGTGGCCACAATATTTTCGAAGACAGTGCTTCCCCTTACCCGCAAGTTGGCATTGAACAAGTTGTGTTAAGGAAGCCGCAAGTGATCTTCACTTCTCAGCACGCAATTGAGAATGGAACCATGTGGCAAACTTGGGAAGATGAGATCCCGGCAGTTGCTCAAAATCAGATTTGGTCACTTAATTCTGACTGGATTAATCGCCCGACAACAAGAACTTTGAAAGCAATCCAACAAGTGTGCGATTTCTTCGATAGAGCTAGGCAAAATCACTAACTATTTGCAGCGTTTTTTCGTACAATTCGCCACCGACCTGTCCCTACAATTTTAACTATAAGAGCACCAGTATCATGGACTCCATGCTGCTTTATATTATCGATTTATTTGGCACCGCCATCTTTGCCGTCTCAGGCGTATTTGTCGCTGGCCGTCTTAAGATGGATCCCTTTGGCGTAGCCGTTCTAGGCAGTGTAACCGCGATTGGCGGCGGTACTATTCGTGACATGGCACTAGGAGCAACTCCCGTGTTTTGGATCACCGATACCACCTACCTTTGGGTTATCATCACCACCTGTTTGCTGACCATGATTATAGTAAGACGTCCAAAGCGTCTGGCTTGGTGGATATTGCCGGTATGTGATGCGATCGGCTTAGCGGTGTTTGTTGGTATTGGTGTAGAAAAAGCACTGATTTATCAAGACTCGGCATTAGTGGCCATTATCATGGGTGTTATCACAGGCTGTGGTGGCGGTATTATCCGTGACGTGCTTGCACGCGAAGTGCCAATGATTCTAAGAAGTGAAGTCTATGCGACCGCTTGTATCATTGGTGGTACTTTCCATACCATGGCGCTCAACATGGGACACGACTCAGAAACCGCCTTTTTGGCCGGCGTCTTCACGACACTATTGATTAGGCTTGGCGCTATTCGTTGGCACTTATCACTGCCAACCTTTGCTATCAAATAAGCTATCGTTACAAAGTGAAAGGCTCCGCAAAGGAGTAATGCCGTTCACTTAAGAGTGAACGGCATTTTTGTTCTTAGCATACCGTT
>NZ_JBFSTC010000057.1:0-34288 GCF_041466605.1 Vibrio sp. 10N.247.310.17
TCCCAGCCAAATATCCGTTCAGGTTCAAGCAATAATGCTTATCCGAACGGCATTAGGCTATCGAGCCCGTCTTTTTGTTGGTGTTATCTTTTTTATTGAAGCGGTTTTTTCACTAGAGAGCTCACTGCGCTTAAGCGTCAGACTCAATCAAATACACTTCTTCACTGAATCGAGACAAACCTTTCTTCGCAATCTTAGGGTGTTCATCATCTGCGATATCTTGATTCAACAAAGTGATCTTATAACCTGCAAATAACTGATCGATCTCTAGCTTAGGTACGCTAAACGGAGGCCCTGCCATCTCACTTTGATCGTAATCCAATGTCACCAATAAGATTTTGCCGCCTGGCTTTAACAGTTGCTTCAAACGCTCTACATATTGCACGCGCATCTCTTCAGGCAATGCGACTAAAGACGCGCGATCGTAAATGGTATCGACAGGCTGGATTGGCGCTGAGAAGTAATCGCCCGTGTAGATGTTCAGTTCATCGAATTGATACAGCTCGTGCTGACCACTGATTTGAGTCACAGTCGGGGTGTAAAGGTGCTCTGCAAAAAATGCGCGAACCGCAATCTGACTTAACTCGACACCTTGAACATCTTCATGCTTTGAAGCTAGCCAAATCAGATCTTCACTTTTGCCACAAAGTGGAACAAACACACTCTTCTCGTAGCTAGGCTCAGTCTTTTCCCAAAATTTAATCAGAAGTGGGTTTACATCTTCGAGGTGGAAACCAATTTGGTTGGCTGCCCATTTATTGTGCCAAAATTCAGGATTATTCATCTTTCGTTCATGTTAAACAGTCATAATGCAAGGGTACAGTATAGAGAGGTAAGAGCAACCTTAGCTTGGTTTAAAGTACCAAATTGGTTTCGATGAAATCAGAAACTGGCTAAGTTCAAAGTTCTAATAATTGCGGAACTAACGGTTGGATTATTTGTCTATATCTTCACATTTTAAAGCAATATTAAACGTTAGAGTTGGTTTCTGTCTTAGCTAGCCCCATTTAATATGTAGTGAGTTTAGTTAAGCTGTTTTTACTCTTGTGCGTTACTGGTTACCCCTTTTAACTACCCGTTTTTGTAACCTTGTATTTTGGAGTTTGAATGAGTGTATTTCTCCGTACGACGGCCCTAATGCTATTGGTATTGAGCCGAGCGCCTGCATTCGCAGCAGCACCTGTTTCAACAAGTTCGACTGATCAAACGAGCACTCCTGCGCAAAACCAAGTTTCATCAAACGTATTCCGTCATAGTTTGAGCGGCCTTTACGGCATCAAAGCCTTCGACTCACGCCCGACTCAGCCTTACACCGACTTCGATATTCTGTACAGCAAAGCGCATCAAGGCCAAGCTGAACTAGAAACTATCTGTAAAAGTACTGCCCTACTCACCAATTCTGAAGCGCTATTTGCTGGCGTTAAATCTCAAGCTCGTGCAGAAGAAAAAATCGTCCTTGAGCTTGATGGTGATGTAACAAAAATTACCGACTTAGCCCGTGCAACTATCATCGCGAACGATGTAGAAAGCTTGGTTGAAGTTTACGAAGCGCTAAGCCGTGAAGCAGACGTTGTTAAGCTGAAAAACAAGTTTAAGTCACCAGCCGATTCTGGCTACCGTGACCTTAACTTGTTGGTTCGTTTACCTAAAACCAACATCATTGCAGAGGTTCAGCTTCACTTGAAAGCGATTGCTGATGTGAAAAGTGGCCCTGAGCACGAACTCTACGAAATCATCCAAGGCATTGAGCGTCACGCAATTGCAGAACATCGCCCAATCAATGACATTGAAGCGGCACAAATCAATAGCCTAAGACGCCAATCTTTAGAGCTTTACCAACAAGCATGGCAACCGTACATTACCACGCACATTAAAGCGGCATAAACGCTTACCATAAACAAGAACGACAAAGGGCTGCATAATCGCAGCCCTTTCTTTTTATTAGTGCTCTCGCGTTGCTTTCATTAGTTCATTAGTTCATTACTGTCAGAAAGCAAAATATAGGGATGTCACTATTAGTAGTTAACGAGAAGGGTGATTAACGAGAAGGGTAGCTAAGAAAAGAGAGTCAGGTGATACCACTAAGAGAAACTAGTGACAAGACAGTCAGCAAATGATGCATAAGACGTAGATACAAAAAGACCACGCTAGGCGTGGTCTATTGCTTGGCTACTTCTCGATTTTAATATTTTCGACTCGGGCCTTCAGTTTTTGTCCCGGTCTAAAAGTAACAACACGTCGAGCAGAAATTGGAATGTCTTCACCAGTTTTCGGGTTACGACCAGGTCGCTCGTTTTTCTCACGAAGATCAAAGTTACCAAAACCAGACAGTTTTACCTGTTCGCCATTTTCAAGTGCCTTACGAACTTCTTCGAAAAACACTTCAACCGTTTCCTTGGCATCCCGCTTGCTGTATCCGAGTGTTTCAAACAGGTTCTCAGCCAAATCGGCTTTAGTGAGTGCCATAAAACTTTCCTCAAAGCTATGTTATACATTGCTACCATCTTCAGTAGCGCCAAAGCATTTACCCTATTCAATCAATGAGATAAGGTCATTTACAAGGAAAGTGTATGCCAAGCTTCTGATTTTCGCCAACTTTTTTATCTCATCAATTTAATTATTCTTTCAAATCAGGAAGATAACTCCCTTGCAAAGTCACATATATAGCTAAAAAACACCTAGCCAACAGGTACGATGTGATATTATATCCCGCAAAATACAACATAATAAGAATTTAAAACTTTAGTGTTCTAAAAGATAATTTTTGAGACCTCTATCCTACACCCAATAAAATCAGCCACTTGATTTGATATCAAACTCAACAGAGGTTACTAAGTAACCATTATTAAATATGATATTTGTATCATTTCAGAATTTAATTCGAATTAGTCAATCCTTTCGACAATGCTATTCTGCTGTGTTTTTAGAAAACGCTCAATCAATCGTCTTTATTTCCCTAAGAGGTCTTACGGTTGTCTTAGCAGGCTTCACTATCAAACCTATACCGACTAGAAACAGTACAGATGCCACAACTTGAGCGACTGATAGCACCTCGTCATACATAAAGTAACCACTGATCAATGCGAAGATAGGTACTAGCAAGGTTAACGGCGCTGTCGTGCTTAACGGATATTGAATTAACAGTTTATTCCACACCCAGTAACCGAATAGCGTGGTTGGGTAAGCCTGAAACAACACAGCAATCGTTGCGTTCCAATCCCATTGTTCTATCGCCTGCCAAATAATTTGGTCACCGTGCAGCATCACCGCAAACAACACTAATGGAACTGGCGCAAATAGCATGCCCCACACGTTAAACGCAAAAGCCTGAGTGGTTTTAGACGCTTTAACAATCACGCCCATTAACGTCCAACTACACGCTGCGATCATAATAAGAATCACGCCATTAACAGTGACATTGCCCGTTGCTGCGGAAACCAGCACCGCCAACGCGCACATCGCTAACATCGCACCCATTAACTTGCGAACCGACGCACTTTCTTTGAAAACCCACACGCCAACCGCCATACCAATTAGCACATTGGTTGAAAGCAACACCGACGAAAGCCCCGATGAGAGCCCAGCGGTGATTGACCATGAAGCCATGCCCCAGATGCCCACACCAAACACAAAGCCATAACTAACTAAATAACGCCACGCGACATTCGGTCTTGCTACAAAAAATATCACCGGAATCACCGCTAGCGAGAAACGCGCGGCGGTTGCCAACAACGGATGAACATTGGTTACACCCATTTTGATCATCGAGAAATTGAATCCCCAAATTGCCATCACGAACACCGCTAACAACAAATCATTTCTTTTCATACTGACCCCTCCTTTGTTTTGAATGAGTATCCCTTGATCAATAAAACCAGTACAGATACAATTTTTACAATAAAAACCAGTACAGTTAACAACGGTCGTGACCATGAGCATCTACAGAAAGCTAGCCAATCAGTTTATTGATGAGATTGAAACGGGGAAAAGACCCGAAGGTGGACGCATGCCTTCGCTGCGTCAATTAGCTAAACAACAAGCCATCAGCATGTCGACCGTGGTGAGCTGCTACCAAGAACTGGAATCACAAGGCTGGATACACTCTCGACCGCAAGCAGGGTATTTTGTTTCTCCTCATAAACCTGCTCGTTCAACCCCAGAGTGGGCACAGTTTGAAAGTAAAGTGTCGAGCGTCAAGCTAACCTCATCGACTCACAGCTCAATCAATGGACCTTTAGGGGTGTCTAGCACCGCCAATGATGAACAGTCGATTGTTGAACTGGAACGCAGTTTTCGCCGCGCTGTTCGGCGTATGAGCTGCAGGCTAAACCATTACCCAGATACACAAGGTGAGCCAATGTTACGTCAGGCATTATCCACTCACTTTGCCAAGCTCGATGTACACTTTTCACCTGAAGAGATGGTGATTACGGCAGGCTGTATGTCTGCGATTAAGGCTGCACTTGAATCGTGCACCAAAGAAGGCGACACCATCGCGATTAGTTCACCTTGTTTCAACGGCATTCTGGAGTTGCTCGGAAAGATGTCGCGACAAATCATCGAGATCCCATCTCTAGATGACGGCATCGACTTGCAACAATTAGAAGCACATTTGAAGAATAAACGAGTGGATGCCGCGATTTTTTGTACCTCTCATATGAACCCTCAAGGGATCAACATGTCGGCTAGTCAAAAACAAAAGCTTGCTGAATTAGCGAATCACTATCAAGTACCGATCATTGAAGATGATGTGTATCTGGAACTTTCTTATTCCTCACACACTCCACTCCCCGCGAAATACTACGACAAAGGCGGCTATGTACTATGGTGTGGTTCAATATCGAAAAGCTTGTCACCGAGTTACCGATTAGGATGGTGCTTACCAGGGAGGTTCATTAACGAATACAAGGCTCAGTTTTCTGCTGCAAGCTATGGCGTCGCCCTACCCACTCAGCTTGCAGTTGCTGACTTTATCGAATCTGGTCAATACGCAAAACACGTTAGAAGAAGGTGTACTCAGCTTCTCTCTTTGCGCCAGCAATACCTAAGTTATTTGGCTCAGCACCTTCCTCAAGGAGTAAAGATAAGTAACCCACAAGGTGGCATGGTACTTTGGCTACAAATACCAAATTTGAACCAATCAAGCTTTGCTCAGGCAGTTGCCGACCACAACATTGATATCAGGCTTGGGCACCTGTTTAGCACTCATGACCTTTACAGCAATTGCTTACGCATCAATATTGGTTACTCGTTAGAGGGAAAAGCCAAGCAGGAATTGAACGACTTAATCGAACTGATTCACGTTCATAGCTAATACGTTCCAGTTCTTAATACGTGCCAGTTCATAATACGCAGCTAGGACATCAAAGCTTTTCAGAATCGACTTTTTTCAGGGTCATTAGAACACCGAAAATTTAATAGCCTTTTATCATAAAAAAGAAGGCTATCATTCCAATCTGATCTAGGTTAAAGCCCCGCACCGTAAGGAAAATGACTCGCTTCGATACCTTTAAATACTGAGTTTGCTAGCACATACAAAATTATGCAAACTGGCTAATGACACATCACTTTTTAACTTCAATATACAACCGCCGGCGCTGGCGTTTTCCTGTATTTGAAGAGAATAATTATGAGTGATACAACAAAAAACAAACCACTACCTTCCTTTATCGAAGAACGCTTGAACTTCTATATTCAAGACCTCATTACCCAGAACCAAAGCCAAAAGCACTTGGTATTGGGTAAACGACCTCAGCGCAACGCCGTCGTGATGCAGAGCAATGATTACTTAGCACTGTCACACAACAAACCGATTCAAGACGCCCATCAAGCGGCGATTATCGAACACGATGACAACGTAGTGATGTCTGCAATTTTTTTACAAGATGAAGAGTCAAAACCTGCGTTTGAAACCGAGCTCGCGAACTATGTCGGAATGGAGAGCTGTTTGCTTTCTCAGTCAGGTTGGGCGGCCAATATTGGACTATTACAAACCATCTGCCCGCCGGACACATCGGTGTATATCGACTTTTTTGCCCATATGTCGCTATGGGAAGGCATTCGTGCCGCTGGCGGCATCGCCCACCCGTTTATGCATAACAATATGAATCACCTGCGTAAACAGTTAGAGCGCCACGGCTCAGGCGTTATTGTGGTCGATTCGGTTTACAGTACCATTGGGACCATCGCCCCACTACGCGACATCTACGAAATGGCGCAGGAGTTTGATTGTGCCGTCGTCGTTGATGAATCGCATTCATTGGGCACGCATGGGGAAAATGGTGCCGGCATAGTTCACGCATTGGGCCTTACAAAGCAAGTCGACTTCATCACCGTAAGTTTGGCTAAAACCTTTGCTTATCGTGCAGGCGCGATCCTTGGACCAAAACTACTTTCAGAAACCTTACCGTTTGTTGCTTATCCCGCGATTTTCAGCTCGACCGTGTTACCACAAGAGGTGGTCCGTTTAGAAAAAACATTAGAGGTAATCAAAAGTGCGGATGATAAACGACAGGCTCTGTTCCAGCGTGCTAAATCGTTGACTACGGGTCTAAAACGAATTGGCTTTAATATCCGCAGCGAGTCTCAAATTGTGGCATTAGAATGTGGTAGTGAAAGAAACACTGAACGTGTTCGCGATTTCCTCGAAGAACGGAATGTGTTCGGTGCGGTGTTCTGCCGCCCCGCTACGGGCAAGAACAAGAACATCATCCGATTTTCAGTGAATGCCGATATGACACCACGAGACATTGACCATGTGCTCACCGTTTGTCACGAAGCGTACCATCACCCAGAGTTAGAGTTCGTATAACTCTGTACACACCAATTCTATAACTAACACAAACGGCAGGACTGAATAGACGCTATCATGTCACGATACAAAAAGAGCCCAGCGAATTGCTGAGCTCTTTCTTGTGTTCATCTATTCATCTATTCATCTATTCATCTATTCATCTATTCATCTGGATAACCGGACAGTACAACCAATCAAATCCAGTGTGCAATTTTATCGAACAGTCGGGTTTTATCCGCTGGCTTCACAATAAAATCTGACATGCCTGACGATTCCATTTTTTCCAATGTCACTGGGGAACTGTCGCCTGTGTGAGCAATAATCGGCACTGTAGAGTATTCTTTGGCTGCACTGCGGATTCGACGAGAAGCTTCAATACCATCCATAATTGGCATCTCGATATCCATCAGAATCAAATCAACATCCTCGGTATCCAAAGCATCTAACGCTTGTTGGCCATCTTCTTTCTGTACAACGTCAAAGCCCTGTTTTTCCAATAACATTGCGGTAAAACGGCGCAAAGATTCGTTGTCATCCACCACCATTATCGTACGTTTATTAGTCGCCTCTAGTGGTTTCACAGCAACCGATGGCAACACGTAATTAGAATCGAAAAGTAAGCGCTCGATGGTGGCTTTGGTATTCAGTAGCCAAACTTGTGTTTCCACCCAAATCGGTTCAAAAGCAACGTTACGAACACGCTTAATGGGATGATGCTCATACAAATAGATGATTCTCGCTTCAGTGAACGATAGCAAAGATTCAATTCTATCGAGGTAATTGGCTCTTAAATCTAAGCCCTCCATATCAACGAAAATAAAGTCGAACTCAAATTGATATTCCTTATTTTTAAGTGCTGATACAACGTCTAATACGGTGAGGTCAAACCCCATAAAACGTGATGTCTCAGTAATTTTATCAGAGAGTACTTTCTGGTCACTCACCATCAACACTGTCTTTAGCTTAGTGAGCTCACTCTTAATTTCGTTCACAGAGTGAGAAGTCAAAGATGGAAAAGTCATCGTGAACTGCGTCCACTGTTCCACCTCAGACTTACACTTAATCTCTCCACCAAACGACCGCATTACCTTCTGACAAAATGGCAAACCTAGGCCGTAGTTACCTGATTGGCCGGTGGTGTAAAAATCCTGGAAGATACGTCGAATGACATCGTTTGAAATACCAGCTCCGTTATCGGTAACCATAATTTGATTGGTCACGTCATCACTGCACATGGTGACATGAATATGAAAATCTTCAGGGCTGCGATGATGGAATGCGTTCTTGAACAAGTTATACATCACGTACTTCAACAAGGTATCACTACCCAAGAAGTCAAAGTTGCTTTGTACATCTAAAGAGATCGCTGATTTATCAGCTGAGCGCTTATAGTTAAAGCTATCTATCGCCCCTTCCACCACCGCTTGAGCTGAATGTTTCTTGAACGTAGAACGAGATACTCGGTTTTCATCAATTGAAGTCAATAGCAGATCAATCGTCTCGTTACCTGAGTGAATAATCTCCATCGCTTCATCACCCACTTCACGTAACTGTATAACTTCTTCATTACTCAAAGCGTATTGCCCTTGGTGGCCACCACTTTTCGGATTCGGCAATATGGACTGCATAACATCAATAGATGTCAGTAAACCACTTAGTGGGTTTCGCATCTCATGCGCGATACCAGCTCCAAAAGATTTCGCCAATGACACCTTATTCTCATGTTCCACCTGATTACGGAAGTAAAATAAGTTACCGAACAAATAGATAAATAAGAAGATTGGCACATGCGTCCAATCCATTGTGAGCTCTAAGTAGAAGCCTTGTGCCACCCATGCACACAAGGTAGCAATCCCTATCCCGGCGAAGGTTTGTGCAAACATCACTCGAGTGACGTGAACTAATAGAATATGGAGGAAAATAGCCGACATGAAAGACATAACCCATACGTTGGACCAGTTATTCATCAGCAGCATGTAAAAGAAAAAACACGGTAAGCAGAGGGTAATAGCGACTTGATAATAAGCCGGAAGGTACTTTCGCCAATCAAATGGAATACGATTACGAACAACAATCCCAAGGAACAATACCGAGCAAAACAGACGCACGGCTAAATTTTCATAGGGTTGCGGAAACAAGAATTCCCATACAATGTAGTAAGCAGGGAAACCGACAAAGCCCATCCAACCCACAAGGGTTAGGTTAGGTTCTGCGTACTGATAAACTTTACGAATCGCGTTCATACAAATACTTTATTTACTAAGCCCTAACGTTTACAAAGTCTAAAATTTGATGTTGGTTCTTATGTTTTCCGCTGAGTATATTACACATCACCTCAGAGCAGTGAGCTTTCAATCAAATATGTATCAACGCTTTTGATTTTATTATGACTTAGATGAATAAAGTCTCGGTTTCATACTTTAACTCAGACAACATCCCTAAGTGATTCAGATTTATACGCTCACGCCTACACCAATAACGCGCCTTAGCAAGTGCTGCGCCTCTTCGTTTGCATTATGTCACTGTAACGCGATGCATCTTTCTTGGAGTATCGCCGTAATCAATCACCGCGTAATGTTGCGTTACCCTATTGTCCCAAATAGCCATTGATCCCTTGTCCCATTTGAAACGGACTTGAAACTCAGGGCGTCGTGCAATTTCAAACAGTTGGTAAAGTAAAGCATCACTATCTTGTCGGTCGAGCTCGTTGATATAACGAGTAAACTGTTCATTGATATAAAGTGTTTCTTTACCGGTTTCCGGATGGCTCTTAACAACAGGATGGATTACAGGTGGATTTTTCTGCGCGGTTTTAAGTAGTGATTTGTGCCAATCAAGCTCTATCTGATCTGACTCAACTCCCTCGAAAGCCACCAGCGAATGAGTCGCAGACAACCCTCTCAGCTTTGCTTTCATGTCTTCATCTAATGACTCGAAAACCGCAGTCATCGAACACCAAATCGTATCCCCACCGGTGCTTGGAATATGTTGAGCATGCAACAAAGAAGCTTTCGATGGCACTTTGCGCCAGGTTAGATCCGTATGCCAATAGCTTTCCATGGGTGCATTACCACGGGTTGTTTCGATGACACTCACCTGAGGTGCGCTTTCGACGCGAGGAAAGAAAGGATGCGCAGGCTCGAGTTTTCCAAATCGCTCTGCAATCATCAAGTGTTGTTCTGGTGAGAGTACTTGATCACCTAGGAAGATTACTTGATGGGTAATCAGCGCCTGATAAACCTCATCGAGCTCAGTCACACTGCATGTGGCGAGATCGACTCCATGGATTCGCGCACCGATATGAGGGGTAACTTGTTCTATTTTCGCCATACTTTTTCTTTTTGGTTTTCTCTAAGTTGAGTTGGAGACTGAGACTGAGACTGAGACTGAGAGGAATAGCCTGTTATTAAACCGGACAAATACAACATTTCTTTCAACACTGTACGTTCCAAAAGAAAGTCTCACTTTAATAAGAACAAGGCCATCTAAAAAAAGAGCCCCTAAGCTGGAGCTCTTTTCGTTTTTTGATACTTCCTGTATCCATAGACAAGTCCAATCTGTAGTACTTTCACTGAAAGCCAGATCATCGATATCTCCAGTTGTGTATCAACTTAAATGTAACACAATCTCCAGGCTTTTCTAAAACACAACAGAGATAATGAGTTTAGTCCCACTCCATCTCACCACTCAGCACTTGTTCGATGTCATCAAGATGGAAGGAATCTCGACATTAACGATACTGATGTGGAATAAGTATTATTAATTTTACTTGTGCAAAACTAAATTCTATCTTGCTGCATGACCCAACACCATAAACAAACGCGATTACGCAGGGAAAAAGACGATGACCGCCATTACCGATTTAGACATTCTGCTAAAGTCCATGTCACCAGATCTCATTGAAGGTGATTATGTTTTTTGTACTGTAGACGGGGGATTAGCAGATTATGTTCAACTCGAACCAATCGCGACCTTTCGTGAAAAGGAAGGGTTAACCTTGGTCCTAACAGAGGAATCTGCGACTCAAGCGCAGTTAAATTTCGACGGTGTATTTAGCCTGATAACTTTATCGGTCCACTCGAGTCTTGAAGCGGTTGGATTAACAGCGGCTTTTGCCACCAAGCTAGGTTCATACGGCATTAGCGCCAACGTAATTGCTGGTTATTACCACGACCATATCTTCGTTCAGAAAGAGAAAGCAGACGAAGCAATGAGCGCGCTTAGAGAGTTTTCAGAAACTGATTCATAGAGAATTGTATGGTTCACAAATACAAAAAAAGCGACGTAATCTACGTCGCTTTGACTTATTGCTTAACAATCACTCACTGATCAGGCATCAGTGAGTGAAACAGTTAAGCAAGCTTAAAAGTCGCCACTTTGTCACTTAAACCAGCGGCTTGGCTCTTAAGTTCGTTCGACTCAGTTAAGCTGTCCTGTGCGCCCACAACTAAGTGGTCGGTAACATCTTTAATGGTCGTAATGTTCTGAGTAATTTCACCCGTCACGTGCGTTTGCTCTTCTGCTGCGGTAGCAATTTGAGTCGCCATATCACTAATCAAAGCCACCGCTGTGTTGATCTCTTCTAGCGCATGTGAAGCTCGGTCGGCATCTTCGACGGAATGTATTGCCAGTTTCGAGCTGCTCTCCATAAGATCAACCGCTTGAGCCGTTGTGCGTTGTAAAACATCAATCGTTGACTTTATCTCTTCTGTTGAAGAGTGAGTTCGTTGAGAAAGCACACGTACTTCATCTGCAACTACAGCAAAACCGCGACCTTGTTCACCAGCACGCGCCGCTTCAATCGCAGCATTCAAAGCAAGCAAGTTAGTTTGCTCTGCAATACCTTGAATCGTAGCAAGTACCGTCGAAATCTCTTGAGCATGCTTGTTTAGCTCACTGATCACATTACCTGCTTCATTCACTTCATTGGCAAGGTTATTGATAGAACCTTTGGTATCGACAACCAGGGCGTGACCGCTATTAGTGCTTGTCGCAGAGTCTTGTGCCGCTTTTGCTGTTTGCTCAGCATGCGATGCAATCTCTTGCGTTGCACTCGCCATTTCCGTTACAGCCGTCGCCACCATGGTGATCTCTTGCTGTTGATGATTAAGCTCATCCACCGAACGATTCGCTCGCTGAGTACTTTTCTCTGACTGGCTGTTAAGCTGCTCTGATTGCCCACGAATATGACCAATCAACTGCTGTAAACTTCCTACAAAAGTGTTGAAGTTCTGTGCTAGTTCTCCTACTTCATCTTGGTTCTCAACATGAATACGCTGAGTTAAATCACCACTACCATTAGCGATCTGCGCCAGTGCTTGAGATACATGGTTCAACGGACGGAACAGAATAGTACACAGCAGGTTAAACAATATGGTACATACAATCACAACCAACAGTGTCACCAACACTTGACCGATCACCGCATCAAATAACGGTGCAACCAAAGAGTCATGATTAACAACACTGATAGTAATCAGGCTTGTACCATCAATCGCACGTGCGTACAGAACATAGTCGCTGCCATTTAACTCGATAGCCGTGTCTTTACCGCTAGTCAGTGCCTTCTGTACATCAGAAAAATCTAGCCCTAGCGAGCTAATGTTCTCATTCAGCAACTTTGTATCAGCGTGCGTGTAAACCGTGCCTTTGTTGGTCGCGATAAACATGTAGCCTTCGCCTGGAAGAATCACTTTTTCAAGGCTGTTTAGAATGTCGGTAATTTCTACATCAGCACCTAAAACGACCTGCTGGCCATGCAGTTGCATTGCAGTACCCAACGACACAACGTTCGCCCCAGTTGCCGCGGCAACCGTTGGGTTATCCATGAACACCTTACTTGGGTTCGCAACCGCATTGGTGTACCAACCCCATACGCGTGGATCATCATTGCCCGGTGGCAACACTACGCCATTCGCATTTTTTTGCGAGCCATCAGGGAACGCTAAGAACACATTATCAAACGAGCCTGAATCACGAACCTGCTTCAGGTGAGTGACCAAGCTTTCTTGTTGTGACTCCTTCGAAAGTGAAGTAAGCGCACGCTCTTTGGATAAGATCCAATCCGATACATATTGATTGTAAGAAGCTGACGCACCTTCTAAGCGCTGTTCAACTTCAATATCCAACCGTTGCAATGAAGCACGAAAAGACAATACCTCGACCAAAATCCCCCCCAGGATAATGGCCATGCTAGCAGAGATCGCCAGCTTATTTTTAAGCGAGAGTTTCTTGAACATAGGAAACCTATAATTTGGAAGTAAAAACCGCGGTGACAAATTTGTCACCAACACAGTTTGCAAGCATCATTTATTTTACGCTTTAAAATAAATTAATAAACCATCCAAGGTTAATATCAGCAATATATGTGAGTAGGGGCACGCATAGCGAGACATTCACCAAGTAAATTATTGATTGCATGAGAAATTATACCGAACGGCCTGTTGGAGGATAATTAAGTTAAATACGCTCAACATAGCGTTGTTAACTAGACGAAAAATAGAAAAGGACCCAACACATAACGTTCAGCCCTTTATTTCTCGTCATTTAAACCCAACGGCATTCTTATTTCCATCAGATCAATATTTATATTCGATTACTTAGATTTCACCGAAGTTGGGGTTAGTTAATAATCGCTTTAATTACTTTACTAACTATTAGTTTTGTCAGTTATTGTATTTTCACTTACCCAATACTAACTCAACAACCAACGACTACTAGTTGTTCGTCACAGAAAGTTTGTAGCCCAAATGTTGAACATTCACATCAGCGTAGCCTAGAGCAACGGCATAGTCTGCTGCGTTTGTGAAAGCAGAAAACATGATTGAAACGGCTAGTGTTATAAACATACTCATTTTCATATTTTGTTCCTTTTTGGCTAAATAATTTTAACTGGTTAAATGGGGTTAGTTAATTGAGCGGACTGAATGTTATTACCAACGTGAGCGATATGAACGATGGCAGCTTTTACAAGTCGCCTGCGCTGCTTCTAATCCTGATTCCGCCAGTGATACATCACCTTGTTGGCTACCTTGATAGAGTTCTTGGAACCCTTGATTCATTTGACTTAGTAGTCGTTGGAATTTTTCAGGTTCACTCCACACACTCTCTTTAGCTTTACTTCCTTCTTGACTGCCTACCGGAAATGACGTCAATAACAATTCGCTATGAGCTGTTAGCTCTAAACTCGTTTCTTCTAATACCTGCCAACTCGTATCGTTGCCATCTAATAAGTCTTTGGCTTGCTCAATCAAGGTTTCAACTTGTGTAAATGCGTATTGGCGCTGTTCAATTTGGCTCGAATGATCTTGTGATGCCAAAGCGTGGGTGCTAAGTAAAACGGTTGTAGTGCACAGTAGGCTCACCAATCTCTTGTGAATCATTCTCTTGTTCATATTGATCTCTCCTCGCTTCATATAGCTTTTGTTGTCTGGTTTCGATACAGACATCGATGATTCGTTTCGATGTTCCGTTTTTCTCTGATGTCTGTGTTTCTTTGATGCCTGCGTTTCCTTGATGAAATCAATTTACACAGCAATAGTTGCAATTGCAACTATTGCTGTGTAAATTACTGTAAAGCGAACAGAGATTAAATAAACAAAAGAGAGAGTGAAACTATGAAGATTTGGGATCTATCAACTCGCCTATACCATTGGACGCAAGCGGCGCTTTTCATGGGGTTAATGGCATCGGGCATTTCAGGTAATGGACCCCACGTTCAACTTGGGCTAGCACTTATGACATTAATCGTTTGGCGATTGATCTGGGGTTGGGTGGGTAGCGAAACGAGCCGGTTCAGACAGTTTTTACGATCACCTAAATCAGTGGTTCGTTATTTATTAGGAAAAGAAAAAGAAAAGCCAGGCCATAATCCTGCTGGCGGTTGGATGGTTGTTACACTGTTATCAGCTTTAACTATTCAGTGTGTTTCTGGTTTAGCCTTAGCTGGGCTTCTTGATCACTTACCCTATGCAAATATCTGGTTGAATGACTCCGTATTTTCACTATTAGAAAACATTCACCTCACTATGATAAAAGTGCTTCCGACCCTGGTCGCGGTACACGTCCTTGCCGTTTTGTTCTATAAATTACGTTCTAAACCATTAACTTGGGCAATGGTCACTGGCTTTCAAACAAAAATCGAACTTAATGGCAGTGTTGCGTTTGTTTCTCAATGGCGTGCGTTAGGCGTACTAGCTTTAGCGGCACTGCTCATCATTATGCTGACAGTGTTGGCGTAAATTAATTGGTTTGATGAGTATAAAACCGGATGTACAAAAAGGGATAAGCCGACGACTTCTAAAAATCGTCTCGCGAATAGAGCGCGACTAACCAAAATCTAACGTCAGCAACAATCGCGTCTCGTTAGATGAAGTTACGGGTGAGCAATGCACCAGACCCGCGTTTTCGTTGCCACTCCATCGCTCCCCTTTAAGCAATGCCACATCACCACTCGAAAGTTGCTCGATATCCGAGTCATGACTGTACAAGCCCGACTCTGAATCTGGCTGTCCGTTACTTCCTCTTCCTAGCTTCGAACGGTCGACCAAGTCGTTTGGCAGCCATTGAGTGGCAACACCATGATAGGTAGTCACTAAACGGCAAGGGACTTGGTCAACATGGAAGCGTGGGCACATCGCTTTATTCAGAACCGCTAAACGGAGCCCTACTTCTTCAAGATCAAACAAACAACAGAACATATCCACCAGCTCTACCATGTTTTCTAGTAGTGCTTTAGATGCGGTTTCGTCGGTAGCAAACTCCAATTTCTCATAGGCGTTGTCTGGAGACAGGCTCATAGATTTACTGAAGTTTGGATTCAAGGCGATAAATTCACTGATTGCCATTGTTAAATCTTCATCAAATGTACGCTGCCAAATCGCAATATTGATATTGCTTTGATAGATGTCTGCCAGCACCGTTGGCTGCTCAGAAGCGCTATAGCATGGAGCATGATTCGCATGAACCTTGATACTTGCAGCAGAACCAATGTTAAGTGGCTGATTATTATCGGTTGTCACAGGTTTCGTTAACACGGCATTCATTACGTCATCTCCTTGATACATGCTTGTTGTTTTCCTCTTACCGATACGAACGTTATTCTCAGTAAGAGTGATATTTTGGTTATGTTATAACACAACCAAAATATCACAAGCAACTTGGCATACATGTTTCCAATTATATGGATATGCCTTTGCAGCCTTAGGGAACTTGATGAATGTGGATCACTGCAGAAAAACGCGAAAGCTTAGCTATGGCGTTCATATAAATTGACTCACCAAACAACTGCTTTCACATCATAAGCCCCAAGTTGGTCGAGAACTCAGACACGAAAGTGTTGAATTACGCGTTCTATAAGTTCAGAGATGTCGTTGATGTCACATGTCGTTACACAGCATGACGTCTTAAGGCTTTACATCTTGAGCGAGGTAAACAACAATCCCTGAGAATAAATCCATAACATAATGTATTTAGAAATTATGAGCAGCACAGAAAACAAAAAATCGAGTCCTCTTTTCGAAGTCGTATTTAACGTCTTTCTTCCTTCATTCATTTTAATGAAGTTCAGTGGAGAGGAACACCTAGGAACTGGCTTAGCACTACTTGTCGCGCTTGCCTTCCCTATTGCTTACGGTGGTATGGAGTTAGTCCGCAACAAGAAGTTTAACTTCATCGCGGCACTTGGCTTTGTCAGCGTATTATTAACCGGCGGTATCGGCTTCTTCGAACTTGATACTCGTTGGTTAGCATTAAAAGAAGCATTAATACCCGGCCTAATTGGTTTAGCGGTTCTTGGCTCAACCTTCACTCGCTACCCGTTTATCCAAAAAGTTATCTTCACGCCTGCACTGTTAAACATATCTCTAATCGAAGAGCGTTTAAGAGAGTTTGGTAACCAAGCAGAGTTTAATCGTTGCCTAATGAAGTCAAACTACCTATTCGCTAGTACCTTCGCATTTTCTTCTGCGATGAACTACTTTCTAGCGACTTGGATTGTGACTAGCCCAGCAGGTACTGCAGCTTTTAATGAAGAATTGGGTAAGTTGACACTTTACAGCTACCCGGCCATCGCTATACCAAGTATGTTGATGATGTTAGGTATCTTCTACTACATTTGGCGCCAAGTTCGCTCGATGACTTCGCTAGAAACGGAACAGATTTTTATTACTAAATAATTTTCGTTGCGTTAGCTCGAGTACAAAATCACTTCAAATACTCGATAGTTTCCAAAATCAGATTGCTTCAAAAAAGCATGAGCCCAGCACACACGCTGGGCTTTTTTGTCTGTTCTGCATACAGAAAAATATTAACTTTCGATTGATATCATGAATTAATTTAAACAAAACGATGTTCATTTTCATGACTCACTGTCCATAACTGGCCGAAAACAAGTAATAGTCAATGATTTGCATTGAATGAGGCGTGATATGTTTTTATAATCAACTTCGTTTGTTACTTTACAAAGTTCAATCCTAGCAATGACATAACTTCAGTTCATATTGGTCATATTTAACCAATAGTTTGCAAAAACCAAACGCCAGACGAACTCGACAAGGAATTTAAAACATGAACAAATCTCAATTAGTTGAACACATCGCAACTTCTGCTGACATCTCAAAAGAGCAAGCAGGCACAGCACTCAATGCACTCGTTGAAGGCATCTCGACTACGCTTGCTAATGGCGACGATGTATCTATCCTTGGATTTGGTAGCTTTAAAGTGAATAGCCGCGCTGCTCGCACTGGTCGCAATCCAAGAACTGGAGAAGAGATTCAAATCTCAGCGTCAAAAACACCAGCATTTAAAGCAGGTAAAGCACTAAAAGAGACATGCAACCTGTAAGATAGAAAATACAAGGAAGGTTACCGATGACAACTAAGGAAAAAACAAAAACGAGCCGCAGTAAAAAAGCCGGCAAGTCAACCAAAGCACAAGCTGAAGGGCCTAAGGCTCGTCAACGCATTGAAGAGCTTCTCGAAGAGCGTGAATTAGCCAAACTGTTAGAGCTTTAGTTTGTATTCGAGCTGTAATTAAAGATTTACATGATGGTTTGTTGTCATTCAAATGCCACTGCAGATTTGCGGTGGCATTTTAGTTTGAAGAACAAGCCCTAGCGCATCACTCTTCTTCCCCCTTTCAATCCCCTCTTCACTTTTAATCCCCCTCGCTTTCAAAAACGAAACTTTAGCTTACTGGCTTTAAGCTGATATCGCGTTGACGACCAAGCTTGAGAAGCGCATGATTTTATTTCGAGCAGAATAGTTTTTTGGCCGTGTAACCCACCCCATAATTGTTTCTGTGCAACGTACCCTATTGAACGGCAGGTCACATGAATAAAATTGTTATGTTAGTAATGGGGCTGCTTTTTACCAGTCGATTGTTCGCTAGTATTGTGCCGCATGTTAGTCAACTTGAGCATGATGCACCTATTCTACTTCGCTCAGCGTTGATCGTAGGTGTTTCGGCTTATGCCGTCTGGACAGCGTTCAAATACTTCAAAAAGAACAAAGCTTCTAGTTCAGATCAAATCTAGGCGGGGCTGACATGAACTGACTCTTTGCCGACGAACATAACTTCCCACACTGCGTAATTTGGCTTTCGAGGAAATAAAGATTACGTCTGCTTTTCACCCATTGAGCGCAAATTTCGAGTTCCTGACCAATGGCTATTGGATGGTGAAAGCGAGAAGTTAAACTCACCGTCATCGCATTGATATTGTTATGGAACAAGCAATACAACATCGCGCTGTCGTGTAACGCGGTAACAATGCCCCCCTGCATAATACCGTCGTAGCCCTCAGCTTTATCTGTTGGTACAATCTTGGCTATAGCTTCATACTTAGCTAAATTTTCATGCTTTATTGGCGTTTCATGCTTAGCCAAAGTCTCACCTTCGCCAATAGCTTCAAAACAAATGGGACTGTCTGTGAAAAAACCTTGGCTGCACACTTGGCAACGGCGATGGTTGTGAGGAATGAAAACCTTCATACTTACCCTTATTCCTGTGAACCCTTAGATTCCTAGAGATTGATATGGCTCGACCAAAAAAACATCGTCAATTATGTACCCGTGCGGCTTACTCATGTTTTAAGCCTAATGGCGTTCCTATGGGCCAGCTTCATAAAGAAGAACTGCTATTAGAAGAGTTGGAAGCCTTACGCT
The DNA here is from genome assembly GCF_041466605.1 of Vibrio sp. 10N.247.310.17. NCBI lineage: Bacteria > Pseudomonadati > Pseudomonadota > Gammaproteobacteria > Vibrionales > Vibrionaceae > Vibrio > Vibrio sp. 10N.247.310.17. The sequence goes on from NZ_JBFSTC010000057.1 coordinate 18,955, forward strand.
TAGCTGATCAAGAAGGATTGAGCCAGCTTGAAGCCGCCGAGCAGATGCAGGTGTCTCGCCAAACGTTCGGCAACATCATTAAGCGAGCACGTACCAAAGTAGCCAAGTGCATCGTCAACGGCCATGCGTTGGTGATTCAAGGCAGTTAATTCACGTGTTAGCCAGAAGTTATTTAACTCAGCGAGCGAGAACTCTTGATGCTTAACTTGATACTTAGCTTGATGGCTCAGTAATCTGATACAACTTTCGACTTTGCCCTTCACACACATCCTTGCAATTGCATTCGCGCTCAATGTCTAATTGTGCGAGTCCTCCACAACTGCCTTTGATTGGCTTGCGCGAAAAAATCACGCCTATCGCCATCAGTGTAACGACTCCGACAAACCCCAATAGCGTCAACAAAAAGGTCATTTACGGAACCCTCGAATAGCGCCTAGCTGATTAGGCTGTGCCATTAAAATCGTAGCTTGTTTTTTGTGCCCATTCTCGCCGCAAGTTTTATTGCTACACCCGCTATTTCGCGACTCGCGACCATAATCGAGGTCGGTTACTTCTTGTAGATTGCTGAAATCCAGAGTGGTAACTTCCGCCTTTGCTTTAGATGCAAAAACGCGAACATCATGATTGAACAAGTGCGACAGCATTTTCTTACCGATGTTACGAACCACAACAGCTTTCACATCATAAGATTTAACGACGGACATCCATTGCTTCTTGTTATTGCACGGGCTGTCTGACTCAACCAAAGGAATAAGATGCTTTATTTGTTGTTGCTCATCGACAATCGCGATCTGTGGAGAACGGGCAAAATGGTTGCCGACATGAAGGTCACGACAAGGTATTGCGTATAACATGGTAACTTCCTGTTATTGATGATCAGGAATTCAGAATACGCCCCATTACTGGCATATGCCCATAACTATCGTATGAGAAATAAGATTTACAGAATGGATACTTAAGTTAAGAAGTAAATCCTCAACAACATCATTTAACACCAATTGAAATAACAACTGACTCTGGCATGAACAAGCGCATTCAGTATTATTGATTTACAAAAGAGGATTGAAACCGCTAAGACAAACCAGCGTGAAGCGATATAATGCGCCTCAACAAAGAACTACAAAGTAGCCACACATGCCTAAAGATCCCGGTTTCACCACAGAATACACCCTCGACAAAACGTTTTTCGCAGAGTGTTATGATCAAACTAGCCTTCCGACTCAGTTTCCAAAAGCCTATTTAAAGGCATTTTTGTTTCTTATTTTTGGTTGGGTTCTATTGGAGTTTGAACTGTTACCTAGTGGCTACGTAGGCTGGTTTTTTATCGTTTTGAGTGTGATTGAAGCGTTCAGTGTATATTGCAAGAGAACCTGGTGGTTATGGCGACAAAAAATCAGCTCAGGTGCTGGCAGCAAAGTGGTCTTTTCAGGGGATACTGATGGTGTGAGTTATAAAAACCGTAAAGCCACCAATACTATCGCTTGGCGTGACATCGACCAACTTGAACAAACCGATTTAGGTTTTATCCTTCATATTGGAAAGCAGCGCCAATATGTGAGTAAATCTTGTTTAAGCGATGAAGCCATTGCCTTCATGATTGAACAACACGAAGTTTCCAAAACATCCAAAGATTCCTAAGCTTTCTAAGCTTTCTAAGCAAATTAGCATCTATGAATGCCTGCTGACTTAGAAGGCATTTTTACATCCCCCTAAGTGTCATGACTGGACTACAACAGTGGCCACCGTATACCAAATAAGTGATTGTCACCTTTCCTTAATAACTCAGCTTACTGAGTAAGTTGCTCAAACTTCGGCAAGCTCTTCACAAACCTCTGGTGTACATCCATATAGGTTTGCATATAGATTTCATCGATACTCTCACCACTCGGGAAACTCGATGAGAAGTCTGCGTGTTTGCGGTCAATCGACAATTTAGCGGCCTCGATAATGTGAGCGATGAACATTCGCGGATCTTCCAAGCCGATAGAGATACGCATTGTGGTTGGCTTGATGCCTGCTTCATTTAACGCTTCATCGCTGAGCTCTGAGTGCGTGGTCAGTGCTGGGCACAAGGCCACTGTGTTGGTTTGCCCTAAGCTCACTTGCATGCCGATTGCTGGCTCAAGCATGTCGAAGAACTGTTTAAACCCATCTCGATTGATTGGTGCACGGTCGCCGTTACCTTCCATATCGATTGTGAAAAGCGCCGCTGGTAAACCCAAGTACATGTTGTTCTGGCAGTGTTCATAGTTATCGCTGTCTGGCAAAGCTGGACATGACACATTGATGTCTGGGTGGGCATCGAAGATCTTCGCCAGAGCCAGGGTATTAATCGTTTTTTGCACCACTCGCATCTCATACGTTTTCATACCATTGAGCACTTCAAACGCTTTGTCTGCGTCTAGGAATGCGCCCTTAATGTAGTACACATTCCAAAACAGCGTTTCGTTCCATGGAATGGTGACCTCATCGCCGTTGGACTTGGTGAAAGTGACCTCCTCTCCTTTTGGAATAAACATGGTCTCGTTGCGGCCAATCACAACTCCAGCTGTTGTGGTGCCAGAACCCGCCAGTTCTTTGGTGTAAGAGTGAATAACATAATCGGGTCTTTCCATCACATCATCACGTTTCAGTACTGGGTGTAATAAAGGCGTGCCCACTGTCGAGTCAACAATCACATCCCAACCACGAACGTGACCTGCTTTACTGATACTAGCAACATCTAACACGTATCCATGCGGGTTACACGGTGACTCTAGGTAGACGTAGATTTTCTTACCCGCAGCGATGCGATCTGCGTATTTATCGGCAACCTCATCAAGTCGCGTCGCAAACTCATCCCCGGAGTAACCATCCACCCACTCTACCGCGACATTCAAATTAGAAGGTTTACCAAACCAATCTTCCAACAACTGGTAAGAACCGCCGTAGATATTGCGTGAAGCCAAGACAATGTCTTCATGGCCAAGTAAATGGCTCAACAACCCATCAATGGCCGCCATCCCCGAGTTAAAGTTCCATGCGAGGTACTCATTGGCTCTAGATCCTGCCTCAATATCAACCATGTGGTTAGCCAGTGAAATCGATGTTGGGTTAAGCAGTCGAGAGTAAATATCGTGCAGCGGCTCCTTACCATTAAACGCATCTTCAATCCATTCTGTACACGCAAACAAATAGGTCGCGGTACGTGTAATCACAGGGCTCGCAGAGAAAATAGCAGCGACATTATCGAAGATAGGATACGCACCTTTGGATGCAAAATTACCATTATTGGTGGCAATAGACTGGTAAGTGGCGCGCATTGGGTTTTGCAGATTGTCGAGGATCTTAGCGATCTGGAATGACAAAAAACGTTTGGCGTTAAACCAAGCGATTCGGTCGCTCTTATCGAGCTCTGAAAGGCCATCAACCGTCAATGCCCAAAGATCGTGTGTCTTGGTATTGGCTTTGTACAGTGTCGTCGCCAGTTCGATAAGCGTGACGCCGTAATCACTGTTTGGGTCGATACCAAAATGCTTGGCTTGCTCAATGGCAAGGGCTTCTGCTTGTTCGAGTTTGGTAGTTTTACGCAGCGGGCTAAGTTGAGTTGAAGTATTCATAATTCCTAAGTCATTCCATGCTGGTTGTTCCTCCTTTAATTTTAGTTTTGCGCGGATGTTAAAAATTGCTATTTGCGAAGTAAGACATACACTTTGAGCAATAATATTGCCAAATTAAAATCAATATTGATGGAATATGCCAATGGACGAGATCGATAAGAAAATACTGGCTGAACTGCAAAGCAACGCTAGACTGACTAATCAAGAGTTGGCCGACCGAGTAGCACTGTCGCCCTCTCCTTGCTTACGCCGAGTTCGAGCATTAGAGAAACAAGGGATTATTCGCGGCTATCACGCCAGTGTTGACCAAGAAGCGTGTGGCCTGCCAGTCAATGTGTTTGTGTTGGTGAAACTTGAAAAGCCGACAGAAGAGAACATGCGAGACTTTGAACAGCACATCGAAGTGATTGATGAAGTGTTAGAGTGCTTTCTAATGACGGGCAATCACGACTACCTATTGCATGTAGTCAGCGAGTCGCTAAAAAGCTACGAGCAGTTTATCCGCAAGCAATTAACCCGCCTGCCCAATATTGCTTCGATTGAATCCAGCTTCGCCTTCGGTCAGGTAAAAACAAAGACCAAGCTGCCAGTCAGGTAATGAGTGTCACGATAACTTGGGTTTAAAGACCTCTAGATCATTATCGGCACATATAGAGCTCTGTCCATTGCTACTGAGTCAGTGCCACCTAGTTTCCGCGCCTAAGCCATAGAGTTAATCGCTTGGGTCAACGTTTATTAACCAGTCTTGGTTGCTTCCAGTATATTGAGATGCCCTAGGTCTCATTGTCGTGAATTCGGTTTTCGATAGCCCGAAATTTCCTTTATTTTCAAAGCTGTTTTGTTATATTCATGTGAAACATTACTAATATAAGAAATGGCTTAAATGATAAAACAAAGTTGTACTTTTTTAACGTCACTGTCGCTGCTGCTATCCGCTAGTACTTTTGCATACGATCTTGAGATAGAAGCTTTTGAAGGCGAAGAACTCGCACTTTTAAAGAACGCAGAAACGTCTAGCGATAACGAATTGCTAATGCAGGCTGCTAACCTTTTAATTGAAGATTCAATGTATGAAGAGAACTTACAACGCGGATATGAGTACATGAATCAAGTCGCGGAATCTGGTGAGGTAAAAGCGATGATTACCTTGGCAGATAATTATTACTACGAAGAGCAATACGAAAAAGCACTGGCTTGGTACCACAAAGCTGAAACCAGCAAAGACCCTTATGTGCTCTACTCATTAGGCGTAATGTATTTTGATGGTGAAGGTACACGTGTCGACCTAAAGAAAGGCAACGATTATTACCTAGCTTCTGCAAAAGCGGGGTATTCTGACGCTATGTATCAACTCGCATTTTCATACGATGAAGGTCAAGGCGTCACTCAAGACTTCTCCAAATCTGCGTATTGGTTTGAGCAATCGGCTAACTTAGGCGATGCAAGTGCTATGTACAATTTGGGTATTTCTTACCTAAATGGACAAGGCGTTGAAAAGAGTTGCTCTAAAGCGATGCAATTATTTAGCAAAGCCATTGAAGAAGATGAACATACACTTTCTTATGTGAAGATGGGTGATATTTACTCTTCTACGCGATACAAAAAACCGTGTGGTTTCAAAACTACAGACGCAAAAAAAGCATTAGAGTATTACACTCACGCCGCAATGCAGGGCAACGATTATGGTCAATATTCCGTTGGTTACGCCTACCGTAATGGTCACGGTACATGGAGCGATTTTGTTAAAGCGCTAGCATGGTTTGAAGTCGCGCAGGAATACGGAAACTCGGATGCAGAGAAAGAGATAATCGACGTGAAACAGTACATGTCGAAAGAAAACATTGCCGCAGCTGCGCAGCTTAAAGACTCTTTAATCGAAGATATCTGGTAAGGATAGTAACGACTCTAATTGTCATGGACTAGAACACTTCTATCCAATTACCCGTTAGAGATCGGTTTATTGTAACAGCCTCAAAACTAAGGCCTCACACACGCGAGGCCTTAGTTTTATCTACAGAGCCGTTTATCTATAACTAATTAACCCATTAACCAATCAACCGCTCCAAACCCACTGAATCACTCTCAGTCCATTCGAGTAATGAAGGTTTGCTCGTCATCGACAAAAGCCACGTAGTCGCCGTGATAGATAAACACTCGGCCTCGCCCTTCAACGATACACGCAAGCTGTGGGTTCAAATCTTCTTCAAGATTTTCACTTTGATACGTGCCGGTATCAGTGATCACACCGCGGAGTTTAGGTAAAAATCCATAACTGCGCTTGGCTTGATCAATCAGGCTCAATTCGCTGGCGGTCGAGAAGTAAGATGGGATTGGACCTGCATCTTCGATAAACATAGTTTTCAGTTCTTCAAAAGCTGTAATCACCAGCCAGTCGATGCCGTTAACGTGATGGATAAACATTGTTTATAAATACCTAGATTCTCGATAATTCTGATGCGGGGATTCTATCACTATCCGACGCGATTTGTGGCAGAACCGTATTTTCTTTTATCTTCCTGTCTCTAAGAGGATACATAGCTGATCTTCCTCGCGAGTTGGACGTATAGGCTCCTTAAAGGAAGGAAAACTATGGCCAACGTCTACGTCAGCATCGGAAGCAACATTAACCGCGAACATCACGTCACAGAATCTCTCAAAGCATGCATGACCGCTTTGCGCCCCTACACATTTCTAAATTCTACGATTGCGAGCCTGTCGGTTTTAAAGGGGATAACTTCTTAAACCTAGTCGTTGGGTTCGAATGTAACCTTCCTATCGCAGATCTGGTTAAGGTTCTGCATCAAATCGAAGCAGAGAATGATCGCAAGCGTCAGACCAAAGCCTATGCTTCACGCACGATGGATATCGACATCCTTCTTTATGGTAATCAAGTCGGCATTATTGATGGCGTAGAGCTGCCTAGAGGCGAAATCACCGAGTACGCATTTGTACTCAGACCGTTAGTCGATATTGCCGCGCAAGAACGCCACCCCACTCTAGACATCTCATTTCAGCAGCTCTGGGAAAGCTTCGATCAATTGAGCCAAAAAACCGAACCCATCCCTTTCGATATCAGTTTCACTCAGCCTTTCCATGACTGAAAAAAGAACGGCTACAAAATGAACAACGGCTAAAGGAACGACTGAACTCTTAATCACCTGAGCTTTACTGATCTTTTCTTAAAACAAGCACGTAACTGACTTCACTTTCTAAGGATTGGACACTGTTATGAATCACAACGCCATTATCACCATTACAAACCTGAGACTAAGAACCTTCATCGGCTTCAACGAAGAAGAAAAGTCTAAGCAGCAAGACATCGTTATCAATGCAGAAATCCACTACCCCGCGAACAACCTTTGTCTCTCAGATGATGTGGAGAACGCGCTTAACTACAAAAACATCTGCAAGAAGATCATTCAACATGTCGAATCCGGAAGATTTCTGCTTTTGGAAAAATTGACCAGCGACGTACTCGGCATCTGTATCGATCATCCATGGGTGAAATACGCTCAAGTGAGAATCGACAAGCCTCATGCGCTACGTTTTGCTGACTCTGTTTCGCTCACTCTGAGCTATGAAGCAGACAACGACAATATTTCATAAGGAGTGCGTCATGCTGAACACAGAAGCCGAAAAAGTAAGAGAAGCTTTGCTCGCAAGAGGACTTGAAACTCCGATGACACCGAGCGAAATGAATCCCAACCAGAAGTACAACCGCATCAAAGGACTTTTGACGGAAGTGGTCAGTACGCTTGGACTGGATCTAACCGATGACAGCCTTGCTGAAACACCTCATCGTATTGCAAAGATGTACGTCCATGAGATATTTTCAGGGCTCGATTATGATAACTTCCCGAAAATCAGTGTTATAGAAAATAAAATGTCGGTTGATGAAATGGTTAAGGTATCGGATATCGACTTAACGTCTACGTGCGAACATCACTTCATTACCATCGATGGTTTAGCGGAAGTGGCTTATATACCTGAAAACAAGATTCTTGGGCTGTCTAAAATAAACCGTATCGTTCGATTCTTTGCTCAGCGTCCTCAGGTACAAGAACGCCTTACACAACAAATCTTGGTTGCGATACAGACTCTAGTCGAAACAGAAAACGTGGCCGTGACAATTAAAGCCACTCACTATTGCGTTAAATCCAGAGGCGTCATGGATGCAAACTCTGAAACCTCAACAACCGCTCTCGGTGGTATTTTCAAAACTAACCCTCAAACCAGAGCTGAGTTTCTACGATGAGTGAAACGATACTAATAACCGGCGTGGGAAAGCGACTCGGTTTCGCACTGGCGCAGCAACTTTTAGCGGATGGATACAAAGTGGTTGGCACTTATCGCAACGACTATCCTCAATTGCAACTGTTGCGCGACAGTGGAGCCGACTTGCAGCATGTAGACTTTTATCAGCAAAGTAGTCTAGAGAGTTTTCTTCACTATGTTGGTCAAGAATATAAGACACTCAGAGCCGTCATACACAACGCTTCGGACTGGAAACCTGAGAGCAAGAAAGATCCCAGTGAAAATGCATCACACATCATGCACCAGATGATGACGATTCACGCTACCGTGCCTTATCTGTTCAATTTAACACTCAAAGACCAACTGATATCTGGCGATCAAACTTCAGACATCATCCACATCAGTGACTACGTTGCAGAAAAAGGCAGAAAAAAACACATTGCTTACGCGGCCAGTAAAGCGGCGCTCAACAACCTAACGCTATCGTTTTCAGCGATGCTGGCTCCCAAGGTCAAAGTAAATACCCTCTCTCCAGCCATGATTAAGTTTAATGAACATGACGATGAGGCATACAAAACCAAAGCGCTGAAGAAAGCTCTGATTCCCACAGAAGCGGGCTTTGAGGAAATAATAGATGGCATCAAGTTTGTGTTGGCCAGTCACTACATGACAGGAAGAACTTTGCACCTTGATGGCGGCAGACATTTGAAGTAATGCGCTTACATTGTCTGCTACCTAAAACGGCTGCTATATAGCGAATGCGGTTAACTAGGAACCGCTATAAGCTAGAAATTCTTATAACCTAGAAACTGCTATAAGAATGAGGAAGACGAGTTTCTTCGTCCCAGCCTAACAATTCAATATTGATTAGTGATTTACGCTTCTCATTACACAGTGAAGCGATATTGATAATAGGAAGCTGGCTACGAAACTGCGCGGTGAGGATGACCTTTTTATTTTGACTCAGGCTGTCTCGGCATTGCGCCAAAACCGCTTCAGTATCTAGCTGATGTGCGTTCTCGATAATCTGAATATCAGCGTTCTCTTGATAGCACTCTATCAGCCAAGATACGGCAGCTGCTTCTGAGCTAGTGAGTACGATGACATCTTTTGTTGTGACCAATTCTTTGAGTTCAGATAGTTTTAGTTCAGTTTCCATAAATACTCTCATTCAGCAGCAAATACATTAAAGTCGATTGCCCAATTTAGCCTGTGCCAAATGGTAGCCTCTATCTATCATCTCTTGTGAGCGATCAAACTCTAAGGTGCCACAAGCATTACGTGGGATCTCAAGCGTAATATCGGCGGGATAAGCGGCCAGTTTCTGGCGAGCAATGGTCGATTGCATCGCATCAAACGCTTGGTTGGCAATGTCGTAAGCAGCAAAATTGAAGCTCATTTTACTTTTTACACTGCTACCGAGATTATCGATAAAGTGAACAACCTTCTCATGCAGGTTACTCTCTTTTGTTGGTAGGGAAACCGGTATCACTTCCTGTTGAAGCATCTCAGGTTCACCACCTAAGTTCACAGCCAGCGTAAAGTCTGTCTTATCACTAAAGGTAGGCGCAATCGGTACGGGATTGAGCACTCCTCCATCAATCAGCACTTCACCATTAATGACATGTGGAGTGAAGAACAGTGGCAAAGAGATGGAGGCGCGAATGGCATCAAACAGAGAGCCTGATTGCAGCCAAACCTCTTTTTCATCGGCGACGTTAGCGGCAACTGCGGTATAAGGGATAGGCAGTTCTTCAATTGAAATCTCACCGATCAATCCACGCAGTGTGTCGATGATCTTGTCCCCTTTGAAGATACCACTCGATTGCCATGAAAAATCCAACATCATCGCCATATCCGATTGGTCGATACTGGTGACCCACTCTTCAAATTCATCCAACTTACCCGCCGCATAGACACCACCGATAAGTGCGCCAATTGAACAACCAGAGATGGATTTTATCTGGTAGCCATGCTCAATTAACCAACGGATGATTCCAACGTGAACCAAGCCTCTTGCGCCACCACTGCCAAGTACCAACGAGATCGTTTTTTCCATCGTACTCATCCTTTAATTCATTAGCTCTTCAAAGCTTTGGGCAAAAATTATATCACTTCGTGTCAGTGTAAGCTGTGTAATGCTTTGAAAACTGCACCACCTGCGTGCCTAAATGTGTCGCGGATTGAGATCGGGCAGCTTAAGTTGATTGCTGAAACTCATAGACTTTAGACTACCGCACTAAACTAAAAGTGAGTCATTCCAGCAAGCCTAAGCGCGACTAGGAATCTGGTTTCCACGAGCGCTTGATACAAAAAAGGTCGCCCACTTGAAAGCGAGCGACCTCTTGTTGTTCATTGTGTTTTTTAACTCATCCTGTAAGTGAGAACAAAGAGTTACAACACGCGTAAGCACTCTTCTGGCGACAAGCTCAAGAGCGTATTGGCGAAGTTGATCTTCTCATCGCGCCATCTCAATGCTGCCTCTCGACCTTCTTGTGCGTGTCTGTCGGCCTCAAAATAGCTCTTTCTTGGAAGCCCGTCTGCTGGCGTCATCACCATAGACTGTTCATTCAAGCGAAGCGTAAACAAGAACTGACCACGTTGTCCGGTTTGCGCTGCTGGATGGTGCAATGTGGTATCACAGCAATAGCGCCTATCACGCAGTGCGCGGCATGTGTACTCAAAAGCATCTTGAGCACCACGTCCAGGGAACGCGGTATAAACACTGATGCCATCACGTTGCAAAGACTGATCACCCGCCGCGAGTTGCACCGCATGTTGGATCATCCTAAAGCCCAGAACCACGCCACCAATGCTGTTCAATCCACTGTATTGAATTGCGCCTTCTAAGCTCAGATGAAGTTTGTCTTCCCCTTCATAGAGAAAGAGATCAGGCGATGCCCAATCGCTCTTTGGAATAAGCAGTTGAGTAATATCCGAGTGTTCCATGTTGGTCTCCGCAACAATGAGTGTGTTTGAGCCCACAAGGCAACGTAATGAGAATTATTATCAATAGTTTTTAACCAAAAACGTTACCCCAGAAACCACTCATCGATGGATGCTATCTGATGCTTTAACGCCAAGCATTTCTTGTTAGATATTCATTTATTACCAATAAAGCTCATCGCCTACAAATAAACAGACACATACTATCTACAGGTCTAATACTAGTCGTCCGACTCTACGACTAATGTCTAACCGACTGAGTCTATTTGTTTTTTTTGGTTTGGTATAAGGTACTAACAACTAAATGTTAATGAATTTTTAATGATAAGTTGACGCATTGTTTTCACTTCATGCCGTGAGTCAACAACGTTTGTTGGAATAACACACCTCAGAGTGTGAACGAAAGGAATCAAAATGAGCACTACTTTAGAGTCCGCACATATACAAACAGAGAAGCCTCAAGTCCATGAGGATGAACTCACCTATGAACAACAACATAAACCAAGATCGGAATTTGATTCCCGAGAACAGTATCTAGAACACGAATTGCAAATCATGTCGCCTAAGCGCTGGCGTCCAAATTTGCCGTTTAAAGATTATCGATTTGAGATAGAAGACACCATCCCAGCGATGGCGGCGACCATTGGTAAAGTGGTTATGGTGGGCGCTATTGCAGCCACCTTTGCTGGGGCTCTCGGATTAAATGAAGACTTCATTCTAGAAAACGTTCGTTATGAACTCCTCATCGCCTCTGTTTTCATTATTATTTTCTCTGGCTTCCTGTTGCCGACCGCGAACCTCGCAGGTACACACGGTCCACTCATCCCGTTAATTCCAATAGTGGTTGCAGCAGGCGGACACCCTATGGCGTTTGGGTTATTGATTGGCGCTTTTGGCCTCATCTTAGCCATCAGTAAAGGTGGCAGCATGTTGGCCAACCTCACCAGTAAAGGCGTATGTGGCGGATTATTGCTCTACCTTGGCTTTGTTGGAACCGCTTCTCAAGTGAAAAAGCTGTTCGCTTGGGCTGAGGGAATTGGCATGAGCCACATTGCTTTTGTCGTGATCTTTTGCACCATTATTTTGTACGCATTATTGGAACATTTCCGTAAGCGTTGGTTAGCTGTCCCTCTTAGCTGCTTGCTAGGTGGTACGATTGCATTTGCCATGGGTGCCCCATTCGCTTTCCACACTGAGCCAGGCTTACCTAACATGAACCCTATGTATTGGTGGGGAGAAGATACAGGCTGGATGTTAGGCCTACCAACGATTGAACATTTCATGGTGGTATTGCCGTTTGCGATTCTAGCCGTGGCGATGTGGTCGCCGGATTTCTTAGGGCATCAAGTATTCCAAAAGATCAGCTATCCAGAACGTACCGAAAAAGTACACATGAACATTGACGACACCATGACCACGGCTTCAATTCGCCAAACGTTCGGTTCTCTGCTCGGTGGTACTAACTTTACGTCTTCATGGGGTACTTATATCGTGCCTGCGGCGATTGCTAAACGCCCTATTCCTGCCGGTGCATTGCTTACAGCTCTGTTCTGTATCATCGCCGCAGTTTGGGGTTACCCGATGGATTTAGCTATCTGGCAACCTGTACTGTGTGTCGCGCTAATTGTTGGGGTATTTGTACCATTGCTAGAAGCAGGAATGGAAATGACGCGTGAAGGAAAAACCACCCAGTCAGCAGCGATTGTTGTATTTTCTTCAGCGCTCGTTAACCCTGCATTTGGTTGGGCTCTCACTATGCTGTTGGATAACTTAGGCTTAGTCGGTTGTAAAGAACGTAGTAGTGAGCTTAGCAAAATGAGCCGTTGGGTGTTGCCTGGCATTATGTTTATTGTACTAAGTGGCGTGATGGCGTTGGTTGGCCTTCTACCGGGGATTCCAGCGATTATCCCGAGTTTTCGTTAAGCTCAATTAATATTGAGTTTTAGTCGGAACACAAAAAGGCCTCGCACACGCGAGGCCTTAGTTTTATCTAAGTTTCAACGAACGAGTCGCTAGCAATTTACGATGGTAAACCAAATTAACTAGAGAGCCATTCATCCAACACTTTGATGAATTTAGGGTTGATGAGATAACCGATGGAAGCATGCGGATTGCTTTTTCCGTTGCGAATATTGAGGTTATAAACTGGATGGATATCTTTCATTCCGCCGGGTATCAGATCCAGTTTGAGCATATCCTTAAAGTCATTTCTAATTTTGCTGTCATGAGAGATAAAATCATCTTCTGCCGATATGTTTATCCATTGCTGAATGTTTAAAGGGTACTTCTTCTCATCTTTCAAGCGGCTCCCCTTTAGCCTATCTTTTACGTTTTCATCTCCTAACGGCGACCCGAGCGTCAGCAATAAGTTGACCTTCTTGTCCGCACCATAGTCGTGTCTATACTCTCCGTAATGAGACAACTTCCACAACACATCATAACTGATCATCGACCCGAGACTGTGCGATACAATCATCACATCATCCTGATTATCAAGCGCTTCCTTCAGTTCAACCATTAGCCTATGCCTAACATCGCTACCAAAATAGGTATCTTCATACCAATAATGCGCCATGTCCGGTGCGACCTTCGTTATGAGTGTCTCAGCCACACCTAGCTTTCCAAACAGCGATGAAAAAGTATCTGCTAACGCCTCTTTTAGAAAACCAATTTTAGATACCTTGTTATACGTTGTTTTATTGAACTGGCTTGTCTTGTACTTTTTGAGTTCAGACAGCGCTTGTTGTCGACTTGCAGGGTCTTCCGTTGGTTTCTCTAACAATGTGTTTGATAGTTCTCCGTAATAGACAAACCGTTTATCGACATCTTTAAAAGCTTGTAATGAACCTGAGTCTTCACAATCTCGCTGTAAGCCATGTTCTATAGCCTCGTACCAAAGTGCTTGAAGGGAATCTTTATCGGGCTTTTGAGCGCGACCATGAATGAATATTATTTTCTTAGCGATAGCAGAACGTCCTAAACACATAGTTAAAGTGATTATCAGTAGAAAACACCTTCTAGATTCGGTCAGCCCTTACTAATAACAGTGATGCTGATTACGTATCTAGGGATGGTTGATAGAGCATTTATATAACTATGAGGCACAAGTTTAAGGACCATAAACGAGTGAACGATGCGATCATCACTCGCAAATTAGGAATGAATGTAGCTAGCAGAACCTTCAATTAACAAAAGGTCCTACACACGCAAGGCCTTTGTTATATCTTTCTAAGGGTAACCACTATCCTTTAACAACTACAGCGCGCTAGTTCACTGACTTAACCGCTTTCATCAACGTTGTGTTGAACTGCTCAGGTTGCTCTAGCATTGGGAAGTGACCTGAGTCTTCAATGCAGTAAATGCTGTAATCCTTGATGTGTTTATATCGAACAATCTCATCCTGATTTGACCGCTGTCCACGATTGTAAACTACTCCTAGGTTAAAATTAAGAAACACTAACTAAGAAGTAAGGCAGAGAATGTCACGCAAAAAGTTTATGGAATCCTTCGGTGCAACGAACCGAAATGCGCGGTATGGGTGGGCTTTTGTTAATCACGAAAAAAAAGAAGTTTATTTTGGTGCATGGGACGTCAATACAAACCGAGAAAGATCGTTAATTTTTTCTATGAACTGGGAGTTCAACAATGAAGGGCGTAGGGTTAATGCGTTTGGCGAAGCTCTTGAGTACATCAAGCTGGTGGAAAACGAAGGATATTCATTAAGAACATTTCCAATAATCTGGGATGAAGATAACGATGGTTATACAGATACAGGTAGCGCTAAGATAAAAGAGTACATAGAAGAAGTCTCTGAAATGTCCCTTGAGGTCATTGGCAGCGAGTACTATGCGATCGGAAACCATAACGCAAAGTATTCAAAAATGCCCTCACCCAACGTAGCACAAGACGTCGACGTAATATTCGGTACTATTACCAATAAGACAGAACGTGAAAGTTTAGTTCTCTCGCGTATTGGGCAGGGGCAATTTAGACAAAACGTTATCAACTCATGGGGAAATGGTGAGTGCTGTGCATTAACACTTACAAGTGTACGCGAGATTTTGATTGCATCTCACATAGTTCCTTGGTCCAAATGTGACAGTGATGAACAGAGACTTGATGGCGCAAATGGTATCCTACTTTGTGCTCATATTGATAAACTATTTGACGCTCACTTACTAACCTTCATCAAAAAAGGCTCGAAGTACATATCGCGGTTATCACCCAAACTAAATGTTTCTTTACTGAAAGGGTTAGGTATTCAAAGCGGAGAAGAACTTTGCGCTGAAGAACTAAGCGAAGTTCATCGTGATCGATTTGAAAAGTATTTAGAAGCACATAACAACGAGTTCAACTTCAAAATTTCGCAAACAAATTAACTAACGCGACTCGACTACTTAACGTCTCGATACTCCAAAGGGATTCAACTAAACTTGTCGATGAGAACTTCGTAAAGAACAAAAAGGCCCCGCAATCGCGATAATGCCGTTCGGATAAGCATTATTGCTTGAACCTGAACGGATATTTGGCTGGGA
>NZ_JBFSTC010000058.1:0-33709 GCF_041466605.1 Vibrio sp. 10N.247.310.17
CCTGTCACGCCGGGGGTCGCGGGTTCGAGTCCCGTCCACTCCGCCACTTATTAGAAAAGCCCTGCTAGAAATAGCGGGGCTTTTTTACATTTGAAGAAAAGAGTTTTGCTTGTAGATTGTACGAGTGCTGTAAAGGCATCGAGACCCTACACTTCACGCTATTCCGGCACATATTAGAAAGCCTAGTCTGACGACTAGGCTTTCGTCGTTTCCGGCATCTGAGTTTATTATTCGTCTCCGACTTTTGTTGAAGCGTTTTTCGTTGCTCACGAACTCTGATATTCCAACACTTATTATAAAAGTCCTGCTCTTTCTAGAAGCGCTTGATTACGTTAGTTGATATTTGTGGCTATCGATTCAATGATTAACCTTTAGAGAATGTCTTAGTGAGGTTGACTTCCTACTAATTTGAACTGGTTGATAAAGATGTCTCGTCTTTAGTCACAAGGTTTTGCTGGTTCGGCAACTCTTGCTATATCTCTACTGCTTAATAGATGAACCTATTAAGCAGTTACGTGAAACCCGCGGATTTAGCGTTTTATAGTTGGAATATTGATGGCCATTTAATTGCTAATTCAGCGTGATTTAACGTGGCTTTCGGTCTGTTGGTGAATATCTTTAAATGTCTTCTCTCAAAGTGAGCTCCTTTTACTCTTCAGCTTAGAGGCGTCACTTTTCTTTATGATTCCTCTCGAGCCTCTTCTTAGGGCTTGTTTATAAAAATCGCAAAACTACATACAGACACAATTAAAGTAGTTCTCTGTGTGTTTGAGAGGCTCCATTGCGTAATTTAATAGTTAGTTTGGTGGCGTAGCGTTGGACGCGTAGGGTTCGATGAGATGTGTTGTAGAAGTTATCTAGGGGTAAATAACAGATACAAAAAAGCCGATGCTAGACATCGGCTTAGTTTGAGTCGTTTTGAATTACGCTGGTTGAACGAGAGCGAGTGCTTTACGAGAAACCTCGTGAGCTGCTTTCGTTAAGTTTTGCTTCTCTAGGGCATCAGATAGGTATCCGTAATCTGAAACATTTGAGCGAAGTGCTAGTGCTTTTTCAAAGTGACTTTGTGCTTCTGCCCACTTCTGTTCTCTTAGGTAGAATTGAGCCAATGCGCTGTGTGCTTCGGCATTGCCACCATCTTTACTGATAGCACGCTCTAGCATCACAACTACTGGGTGGTGATCGGCAAGATTTAGCTCAGGAAGCAACATATAGAGCTCATTTGAACCACTCTTCGCAATGTTTTCTTTAATCACTGTGAAGGCTTCTGAATCAGCTTTACGAGCGATCAGTTGCTTCACAAAACAAGAAACAAGGTGAGAGCTTTGTTTTTGCTTTCTTGAAAGCTTATTCCAATGACTGATTAAACCTTCGCTACCTTGCTGCTGTGCCACATCATGAAGCAAACCACATTGTGCTTTCTGTTCCAACTCAACTTGCTCTTCAGCTGTAACAAGCTTGTTCTTAGCCAGCTTAGGCGTTAGCTCTAACAGTGGCTGCCACAGCTTAAGCTGCATGTAAGTGGCTTTTAGCAGGCCAAGTACGGCGGTGTTATTCGGGTACGAACCTTTCAATGTTGAAAGTGTATCGAATGCGGCTTCGTAGTTCGACTCACTGATCTGTTGTTTTGCTTTCGTTAGCTCAACGGCCAATAGAGAGTCCTCTTGTTGGCTAGCAAGCTCGATGTACTTGTCACGCTCACTTGTATTGCCTTGTTCGTGAGCAGCTTGAGAAGCGACTAAATAACAAAGTAGCGGCATGTCGTGGTGGTTAGCCCAACGAGTTACCTTCTTCTCTGCGCCTTTCCAGTCACCTTCAAGAAGCTTGATGATGCCTTCATTGGTATAACGACGAGAGCGCTTTAGTTTACGAACACTGAACCAGTTCCAAGTTGTCGAGCTTGCGTACATAAGCTTTTTAAATAGGTACTCTAAGCCGAATAGAGCCGCTAGAAGAGCAATGACAAAGATAACCAGTGTTGTCACGCTCATCTCAATGGTCTTATTCGCAATTGAGATCAGAACGTAGCCTTGTTGACCAGAGAACTGAGTACCAACAATTAACCCAGCACCTAGAACGAGAAAAAGAAAAATCCAACGAATCATTATTTTTCCTCCGTGGTCATAACGGTGACTTCACGACGTAGGCGCTCACGTATCACGTCTGATAACTCATTTTGAGACTCAAGTTTCACAGGGTATTTCACAGAAATATTCTGCTCGCTCAGCTGCTTAATCGCCTTTTCAAACTCGATTACTGAGTTGTTATCTTGGTTTAGGTACGACTTCGACCACTCGTTAGCTGTCTTAAGAGCTGCGCTATAGACTTCGCCTTGCTCTTTGTAGACTGCGCGAATTGCGGTCTCTAGTTTGCCCTTGATATTCTCACGCAGGTAAAAGTGTTGTTCAGGAGAGAGTAGAGGAATAACTTCACCATCACGACTGCGGAATGTGATGAAGTTTTCTGAAAAATCTTTCATCGACGTCATCAGGTTGTTCTGCCAATCATTGATATCTTGCGATACGGCTTTTTTCTCAACAACCGCAGCTTCTGGAAGAATCGCATTGGCAAGCGGTAGAGTATCGACTTGTTGTTGTAGGCTTGTGATACGAAGAACTAAGCCATCACGGTCGATTAGAGGGATAGTGCGAAGCTTAGTAATGTCATTGGTCATTGATTGACGAAGAGAGACCAAGCTTGGGTCATTCAGTGCGGCGATACGTTGATCTGCGCTTTCCATTAGTTTGGTGGCACTAACGGCATCATGTTCTAGGAACAGTTTACGACCAGCAAGTTTCACAAGGTAATCAGCTTCAGCAAGCAACCAGTCATTTGGACGGCGACCTTTAACATCAGCAACCGCTAGCTGTAGGCTTTGAATGCTCTTCTGTTGCTGAGATTGCACGACTTGAGTTTTCTCCACCGCATGTGATGCTTCTTGGATGGTCTCTTGCTTGATGGTTTGTAGGTCTTTATTTACTGCAGATTGAGTATTTTGAAGTTGTGCTTGAAGAGCGGCTATTTGAGTCGAGTACTCAGCGCTCTTTTGCTGCATTTGAAACGCGATGCCGCCGTTAAAAATAATAGAAATAGCGATCGCAATAGCGCCTAGTTTGACACCGCGCTTACCTTGCTTTTCCGCTTTCTCTATTTGCTCTTTATGTTCAGCTTGAGGCGGTTCATTTTGAGCAGTATTTGACGCAGAGGCATCAAGTTTTTGTTCAGGCTGTTTTGTCTCTGTAGAGTCAGCTTTTTCGTTTTCAACAACTACTGGCTGAGTGTCTTGTTTCTTTTCAGGTTCAATATGCTCATTATTTTTTTTGCTTGTCATGCTTATTTCCTGTTCTAGCTAGGGCCGGAGAGCAGCCAGTAATATTTGGTTCGTAGCACTTTGAGTATTGGTCACGTTCGAGAAACCGAGTTGTTGTGCTCGTTCTACTATGCGCTGGCTTGGGACAAATAGTTGTCTCGTTGAAAGCCAAGCCAAATACTCATCAGGGGTAATTGAGCAGAGATACTCCAATTGTTCCTGACTAGTGATGACAACTTTGGACGTTTTTTTGTTTATCCATGTTTGATAGATATTGTGATCGTTAATGGGAATATATTCTCTACGGTAGGTCTCACAATAAGAGACTTGTGCACCTCGATTGAGTAAAGAATCTCGAATGAGCTCACGCCCACCATTTCCACGCAGTATCAAAATGGATTTATTCTCTACGCCATTAAGTTCAGTAAGTTTGAGAAGATGTTCACTATCACTCACTTTGGGATAGTTTACTTTTTGTTTACTAACTTTGCTTAAAACGTGCGCAGTTTTTTGACCAACGCCAAGATAAAGCGGCGAAGTTGGCCAAATAGATGAAGTTTTCGAAAGGATGTTTTGGGCAGCGGTCACGGCGTGGTGACTGACTGCAATAATGATATCGCTGTTATTAAGCTGGGTGCTTAAATCCGATGAGTGTGGATTATCAACGATACGAATAAGCGGATGATGGATTGCTTGAATCCCTTCATCCGCTAGTTGTTGGCAAAGCGATTGTCCCTCTGAACCGGGACGAGTCACCAACACTGTCATAGTTATTCTTGGTCAGCGTAGAGCTTGGTTAAGATTTCTCTCGCGCCATCATCCAGCAATTGATTTGCCAGAGTAACGCCAAGTGCTTCTGCATCTTTGCGAAGGCCAGAGATCTCACCACGAACCATTTTAGAACCATCTGGTTCGCCTACTAATGCACGTAGCCAGATATTATCGCCATCTAATAATGAGTAGCTACCGATAGGAACCTGACAACCACCTTCTAGAGTTAGGTTCATTGCACGTTCGCATAGCACACGATCGGCTGTGTCTTTGTGGTTCAGTGGCTCAAGAAGCTTGATTAGACGTTCATCATCTAGACGACACTCAATACCAACAGCGCCTTGCCCTACAGCAGGTAGAGACTGTTCAGGTTCGATAAAGCTACGGATACGCTCTTCTAGCTCTAATCGCTTAAGGCCAGCTGCCGCCAGCACGATAGCATCGTATTGACCATCATCGAGTTTACCTAGACGAGTACCAACGTTGCCACGCAGTTCTTTGATGATGAGATCTGGGCGGTATTCTAGCAACTGACATTGACGACGCAGGCTGCATGTACCTACGACAGCACCTTGTGGTAACTCATCGATGTTGTTGTAAGTATTTGATACGAAAGCATCACGAGGATCTTCGCGCTCACAAATCGTTACTAGACCTAGACCTTCAGGGAAGTCGACCGGTACGTCTTTCATTGAGTGAACCGCTAGATCAGCACGACCTTCTAGCATTGCTACTTCAAGTTCTTTAACGAATAGCCCTTTACCGCCTACCTTAGCAAGTGGCGTGTCTAGGATGATGTCACCTTTGGTCACCATAGTTACCAACTCAACCTCTAAACCAGGGTGAGCAGCTTGCAGTGCATCCCTTACAAAGTATGCCTGCCAAAGGGCAAGAGGGCTTTTTCTGGTCGCGATACGGATTGGTGCTGAATTTGTCATGGTGTTTCCGATATAGGTTCTGTAATAGGCTAATCCTACCATTGTGAGGCGAAAATTCTTACTGTTTGATCATTCGATACTTTGATAGCAGAGGGAATTTCATGAGTTCACCAAAATAGTGTGATTGGTATCTCATTTGAAACATGGGCTATTATTAGAAATAGTCAATAAAGAGGACACTACGGCGCCGCGAGTTTACTTTCAGTCATCAAGGGATTCGTAAGTATGACGGCGTCCTTTGCTTTACCGATAAGGGTAAAAGTGTTAAATTGATCACGTTTTGTTGCTACTTTCGTTCAGTAACTAAACAGAAGTACACTTAATCTCAAACCAAGGACTTACCTTGCAGGCTTACACTCAAACTTTGATTCAACGATTAGACAATCTAAATCAGCAGCGCATTGATCGTGCGTTGGCGTTGATGAATGTGCAGGGCCAGCGAGTTTTTAACCTTATCCCCGCGCTGCTTCACTTCAATCATCCGATGATGCCTGGTTATTATGACCAACAAGTTCCTTTTGGAATTCGTAGCTTCACGCTTAATGAATTCCAAAAGCAATTTGTCTCTGATACTGAATTAACTCTGGGCGGAAAACTTACCGAGGCCGCTGAACCAGCAATCTTGGGTTTGTACACCATGGGCAGCACTTCATCTATTGGTCAAAGTACCTCAAGTGATCTTGATATCTGGGTGTGTGTATCTCCAGATATGGATGGCGCATCTCGCGATAGCCTGACCAATAAATGTCTGCTTATTACTGATTGGGCTGAAACCTTAGGGGTTGAAGCGAACTTCTTTTTGATGGATGAAGAGCGTTTCCGCTCGAATCATTCTGAAGAGATGACCGGTGATAACTGTGGTTCTTCACAGCACTTACTACTGCTTGATGAGTTCTACCGCTCAGCCGTTCGTTTGGCTGGCCAGCGTTTGTTGTGGCAAATCATCCCGCCAGAAATGGAGGAGTGCTACGACGAGTATGTCCAAGGTTTATGTAACGATGGTTATCTTGATTGCTCGCAGTGGATCGATTTCGGCAAGCTGAACAGTATTCCTGCTGAAGAGTACTTTGGTTCAAACCTATGGCAGCTCTATAAGAGTATCGACTCACCGTATAAATCGGTGTTGAAGGCGATCCTGTTAGAAGCTTATTCATGGGAATACGCAAACACCCAGCTTCTTAGTATTGACACCAAGCGTCGTTTCTTCGCAGATGAACCTGATCTGTATGGCATGGATAGCTACTATCTGATGCTTGAGAAGGTAACTCGCTACCTAGAACGTATCAACGACCATACTCGATTGGATTTGGTGAGACGCTGCTTCTATCTTAAGACCCACGAGAAGTTGTCACGAGATGCGGGTATTGGTTCTGTCGCATGGCGTCGTGAAGCCTTAACCGAGATGACTAAATCTTGGAACTGGGGACAGGAAACCATTGCTGAGCTCGACAACCGCCGTAACTGGAAGGTTGAGCAGGTTAAAGTGGTACACCATGCGCTGCTTGATGCCTTGATGCTGAGCTATCGTAATCTGATTCAATTTGCACGTCGCAACGACATCACTTCAGCTATCAGCCCGCAAGATATCAGTATCTTGGCACGTAAGCTTTATGCTGCGTTTGAGGTGTTACCAGGCAAAGTGACGCTACTGAATCCACAAATATCCCCGGATCTCCATGAGCCAGATTTGAGCTTTATCGAAGTTCGTCAGGGTCAGTCAAATAAAGCGGGTTGGTACTTGTACAAACAGCCTTTGATTGCACATCGCATTCTCGGTCAGCCTTCACTTGAACACCATGAGTACTTGAGTAAATTGGTTGCTTGGTCGTTCTTTAATGGTTTGATTACTGAGTCGACGCGTTTGCACTCAGTGGTTCGAGATGCTCATATTGATATCGATAAATTTTATCAAATGGTGAGCGATCTACGTAATACCTTCTCTTTGCGTAAGCGTCGACCGAGTATGCAGGCACTGGCGAGCCCGTGTGAGATAAGCCAACTGGCGATGTTCATCAACTTTGAAAATGACCCGACGTCTGAATTAAGTGGTCGCGCATTAAAAGTGGATCTTAAGAATGCCGATATTTTCAGTTTTGGTGAAGAAGGTAAGAGCTTAGTCGGTAGTGTCGATCTGGTTTATCGGAACTCTTGGCATGAAGTTCGTACACTTCATTTCCAAGGTGAAACCGCGATGCTGGACGCGCTGAAGACGGTACTGGGTAAAATGCACCAGGATGCGTTGCCGCCAGAGTCGGTTGATGTGTTCTGCTACAGCAAAAACCTACGCGGTGTGATGCGTAATATGGTGTATCAACTGCTTGCTGAGTGTATCGACTTGCGATTAAAACCAATTGAGCCAGAGAAACGCCGCCGATTTAAGGCTATTCGCCTGGCAAACAAAATGTTTGGTCTGTTCTTTGAACGTCGTGGTGTATCGGTGCAGATGCTGGAAAACTCGGTCGATTTCTATCGTAGTATCTCGACGAATAAGCTGAAGGGCTCACCTTTACTGATGCTCGATAAAGAGCAAGAGTATCAGCTACCAGAAGTGGTTGATGGTTTTGCGAGTGAAGGTTTAATTCAATTTTTCTTTGAGGATACCGACAAAGGTTTCAATATTTATGTATTGGACGAGTCGAATCAGGTTGAGGTGTATCACCAGTACAGCGGTGAAAAAGATGAGATGATCGCAAGCGTGAATTCTTTCTACACTTCAGTAAAAGATGAGTCGAAGGTGTCGTCTAAGTTGATTAACTTTAACCTACCTCAGTACTACCAAATTGTTCACCCTGAAGAAGGTAACTCTTATGTGGTGCCATATCGTAACGATGCGACTTTAGCTTCTCGGAGCTCAAAGATAGTCAATATCTAGTCTTACCAAGACTGATTGATATTAAAAAAGGAGTGATTGATTCACTCCTTTTTAGTTTTGCTTACAAATGATTAGACCCAATTAATCTCTTCATCTGCGTGCTTTTCGCACTCTTCTTTGACCATCTCAAACAACGCCATGCCCGTCTTTGAACATGTCCACTTGTCGTCAACTAGCTTGAAGTGAAAGCCGCCAGATTTAGACGCTAACCAGATCTCACGCATTGGTTCTTGGCGATTGATGATAATTTGGCTGCGGTTTTCAAACTCCAACGTCATTACGTTACCAGTCACTTCATAATCAATATCTGCCTCTGATTCATCGATCGCTTCTTCGATGTTTTGCATCTGTATATCGACCAGCTTATGAAATTCAGTCTCGTTCATCCTTTCTATCCTATTGCTTTTCCTGAGTGTGGTGCGATTATAGGGGGCATTGAGTTAATAATCACGATGTGCAAAATGAAAAAACTAATTACCGCTTTGTTTATGGTGTCCGTTATTGGACTTTCTGGTTGTGGTCAAACGGGTCCTTTGTATGATCCTGATGAAGTTCAACAGACTGAACAATCACAATAAGTGAAACACGCAGAAATCGTTATTTATAAGGGATAAGAACTTTGGATTACTTCAACTATCAGGAAGATGGCCAGCTTTGGGCTGAGGACGTCGCACTTTCACAACTAGCAGAGCAATATGGTACACCGCTGTATGTATATTCTCGTGCCACATTAGAACGTCACTGGAACGCATTTGACTCATCGGTAGGTGAGCACCCGCATTTGGTGTGTTACGCCGTTAAAGCTAACTCGAATCTAGGCGTGTTGAATACCTTAGCTCGTTTGGGTTCTGGTTTTGACATCGTTTCTGGTGGTGAGCTAGAGCGTGTGGTTGCTGCAGGTGGCGATCCGGCGAAAGTTGTTTTCTCTGGTGTCGGCAAAACAGCCGCAGAAATGAAGCGAGCGCTTGAGTTGAACATTAAATGTTTCAACGTAGAGTCTGAGCCAGAACTGGAGCGACTGAATAAAGTGGCCGGTGAACTTGGAGTTAAAGCGCCGATTTCACTGAGAATCAACCCTGATGTTGATGCCAATACTCACCCTTATATCTCTACGGGTCTGCGTGATAACAAGTTTGGTATCGCCTTCGATCGTGCTCCTGCTGTTTATGCGTTTGCTAAAACACTCGATAACTTGTCTATCCATGGTATTGATTGCCATATCGGCTCTCAGTTAACGGATATCGAACCTTTCATCGATGCCACTGATCGCTTGCTTGCGTTGATCGATCAACTACGAGCTAACGATATCAACATCAAGCATCTTGATGTTGGCGGTGGTTTGGGGGTGGTTTATCGTGATGAATTACCACCACAGCCCTCTGACTACGCGAAAGCCTTGTTGGCTCGCCTAGACAATCATTCTGATCTAGAGCTGATTTTCGAGCCAGGAAGAGCGATTGCGGCTAACGCTGGTGTATTATTAACAAAAGTCGAGTTCCTTAAGCCAACAGAGCATAAGAACTTTGCCATTATCGATGCGGCAATGAACGACCTGATGCGCCCTGCACTTTACCAAGCTTGGCAAGATATTGTTCCAGTTAGCCCGCGTCAGGGTGAAGCTGTGACTTACGATTTAGTTGGCCCTATATGTGAAACGGGTGACTTCCTAGGTAAAGATCGTGACCTTGTTCTTGAAGAGGGCGACTTATTGGCTGTTCGTTCAGCAGGTGCTTATGGCTTCGCAATGTCATCCAACTACAACACTCGTTCGCGTGCGGCAGAAGTGATGGTTGATGGCGATAAAACTCATTTGGTTCGTCAGCGTGAAGAGCTTACGAGTCTGTGGGAACTTGAAAACATTCTTCCGGAGTAATTTTAAGCGTTATGCACTTCCACTTTTCTAAAATGCATGGTTTGGGCAATGATTTCATGGTCGTGGACTGCATTACTCAAAATATTTTCTTTTCTCCAGATTTGATCCGTCGTTTGGCGGATCGTCACACTGGTGTGGGTTTCGACCAGCTACTTGTAGTTGAAGCTCCCTATGATCCTGAAACTGACTTCCATTACCGCATATTTAATGCAGATGGCAGTGAAGTGGAGCAGTGTGGCAATGGTGCGCGTTGTTTTGCTCGATTCGTTCGCATGAAAGGCTTAACGAATAAGTACAGCATCAACGTGAGCACCAAGAAAGGGAAAATGGTTCTTAAGATTGAAGACAATGATTTAATCACTGTCAACATGGGTATTCCTGAGTTCGAACCGGGCAAGATTCCATTTAAGGCGAAGCAGCCAGAAAAGACGTATATCCTAAGAACGGATGTACACACCTTGTTCTGTGGTGCTGTTAGCATGGGTAACCCACATGTGGTTACCGTAGTTGATGACGTCGATACTGCTGATGTGGATACCTTAGGTCCGCTGCTTGAATCTCACGAACGTTTTCCTGAGCGTGTTAATGCTGGCTTTATGCAAGTGGTTAACCGTGAAGAGGTTCGCTTGCGTGTCTACGAACGTGGTGCGGGTGAAACTCAGGCATGTGGCAGTGGCGCATGTGGTGCAGTTGCTGTTGGTATAACACAAGGCTTACTGGCTGAGAATGTGAAGGTTCGTCTACCTGGTGGTGACTTACACATTAGCTGGCAAGGCCCTGGGAAACCTCTGTTGATGACTGGCCCAGCAACGCATGTGTTTGATGGTCAACTTTCTTGCTAATAACGATATAACAAATAGATTTATAAAAAATAAAGGATAGGTTTTGTCTTACGTTGAAGGCGACACTCTGACTGCAGAGGTGGTTGCGGAATATTTACGTGATAACCCAGATTTCTTTCAAAACAGGAAAGATTTGGTTGATCGCCTTGCTATTAATAATGTTGAGCAGGGCGCTGTTTCTCTGGTTGAGATTCAGCTTAAACGTCAGCGTCATAGAATCGAAGAGCTGGAAGAAGAGATCACTGGCCTGATGTCACTAGCGGCGAATAACGATAAAACTTTCTATGAATTCATGGATCTGCAAACTCAAGTGTTGAAATGCAGTGACTTCATTCAGGTTATCAAGGCTGTTGAACAAAAAGCGTTGGAACTAGGGCTTAAGGCTCATGTACGAGTTCTCTCACAATTAGGTTTTTATCAGCTGAATGAAGAGCGTTACTCGAAATTTTCACTTAACCATTTCAATGGCAAAGATGCTTATCTAGGGCGATTGAGAAAGGCAGACAGACACGATTTGTTTGGTGATTATCCAGTTCCAGAGCTAGGCTCTTATGTAGTGCTACCCCTTGCTAAGCGATCTCCGCTGGGTGTACTCGCTTTTTCTAGTGAAGATGGCGGCCACTTCCAGCCTCATATGGACACGCTCTTTTTACGCCATTTAGCACTTGTTGTCGCTCATTTGGCGGACACCTTACCTTGGCAGATAAATAATGAGCCTAGAGCCCAAAATACCTCTTCCTAACAGCCTTCAAAAGCCTCTTTCTCGCTTCTATGAATATCTTAGAAGTGAGAAGGGACTCAGCTTACACACCCAACGTAACTACAAACAACAACTTGAAACCATGGCCGCTTATTTAGTCACTCTGGGACTAACGGACTGGGGGCAAGTTGATGCGGCGTGGGTAAGACAACTTGCAAGTAAAGGCATGCGCGAAGGAATGAAAGCGAGCAGTATTGCGACTCGCTTATCGTCACTGCGCAGCTTCTTTGATTTCCTTGTCTTGCGTGGCGAAATGACCGCCAATCCAGCCAAAGGGGTTTCAGCACCTCGCAAACAGCGTCCTTTGCCTAAAAACCTCGATGTTGATGAAGTCGGGCAGCTGCTTGATGTGAATGAGGACGACCCACTGTCAATTCGCGACCGAGCGATGATGGAAGTGATGTATGGTGCTGGATTACGTTTGGCTGAGCTGGTCGGTATCAATCTTAAAGATGTATTGGGTCGACAAGGCGAAATCCGAGTGATTGGTAAAGGCGACAAAGAACGCAAAGCGCCTTTTTCTGGTTTAGCGAAAGAGTGGGTTGATAAATGGCTCAAAGTTCGTGGTGAACTCGCTTCGCCGGGTGAGCCTGCACTGTTTGTCTCGAAGTTAGGGACTCGTATCTCTCATCGCAGCGTGCAAAAGCGCATGGAAGAGTGGGGCAAGAAGCAATCTGTCGCGAGTCACATCAGCCCGCATAAACTGCGTCACTCGTTTGCAACGCATGTGCTTGAATCAAGCCAAAACCTTCGTGCGGTTCAAGAGTTGCTCGGGCATGAAAACATCTCGACAACCCAAGTGTACACTCACTTAGATTTCCAACATTTAGCACAAGCTTATGACCAAGCTCATCCAAGAGCGCGTAAGAAGAATAAAGATTAGATTAAAGGTTTAACTATGCGAATTTATCGAGGGTTAAAGCCCATCAAAGCCATGACCTTTGATTTGGATGATACCTTGTACGACAACTGGCCTGTGATCATGAAAGTTGAGAAAGAGATGGCGCAGTGGCTTTATCAAAAGCATCCTGTGTCTGCTTCTCTTTCGTTAGAAGAGTGGCAAGGTATCAAACAGCAAGTCGCCTCTGAAAACCCAGCGTTAAAGCATGATGTCACCGTGTGGCGAGAAACACAGATTAAGCGTGGTTTGTTACAACTGGGGTATTCTCAGCAGCAAGCAGAACAAGCGGCTCGTGAAGGCATAGAACACGCCTTGTGGCTGCGTAATCAGGTGGATGTGCCACAAGAAACGCATCGAGTGATGGCTGAGCTGAGCCAACGTATTCCTTTAGTTGCGATTACTAATGGCAATGTCGACCCACATAAAATTGGCTTGGGGCAGTACTTCCAATTAATCCTTAAAGCCGGTCCTGACGGCAGAGCAAAACCCTACCCTGATATGTTTGATAAAGCTCAGCAATACCTAAATTGTGACGCTGAGAATATTCTCCATGTTGGTGACCATCTTAGAACCGATGCCTATGGAGCTAAGACAAATGGTTTCCAAGCATGCTGGTTTAATGATACTGGTTCCAATTTATATGATTCCCCGAAGGCAACAGTGCTGCCTGATGTTGAAATAGAGCAACTTAGTGATCTTATGCGATTAACTTAATGGCCGTAGTAAGCTTAATGTGTCGCATTTATGATATTGAATTGTTACATTAGTCACAATTAAATGCCTGTTTAGGCTAGGATAATTGGCGACTACTTTTGATCGAAATTTTTGATTCATAGTAGTGCGGGTTCTCATTTCACTCGATTTCGAACAAGGGTTGGCATGCAAACATTTACATTTCTCGCAAATACTGAGGAGTTATTTAAGTCTCAATTTGATCAGCGAGAGTGGTGTGACAGCAAACAGTACCTTATTCAAATTTTCTCTGCTCAGTCCTCTGATATCGCTCGTCGAATTGCCAATGCAGCCCTCAATCGTATAGGGCATGCGACGTTAATCGGTCAGAGCGCCCGTTATGTTATCTGTGATAACAGCCTGAAGCATGAATGTACCTTAGTCGTCGTCAGTGAATTTAACGATACCCATTTAACGTCTACAGTTCAGACGTTTACCGGAAACCCAAATCAAGACAGCCAAGATCTCGCTTCTCAATTAAACCTTACAGAAGAAACCAAAACGGTTATCAGCTTGTGCGATCAGGTTGAAGGGCGTGACTATCCTATTTATAGCGCCTTTGAGAGTTTACCTTACGCACTACCAGTTGCTGGTGGGCTGTGCCACGAGAATGAATATGGCCGTTGGGTTATGCATAATGAGCAAACCTACCAACATGCTTGTGTTGCGGTTGCATTGACTAACCCTAGCTTAAAGATTTGGTCGGACGCGTATTCTGAGTGGAATCCTATTGGGATGAAATTGCGAGTGACACACGCAGTTGGAAATCGTTTATATGCGTTGAATGACAAGCCGGCTATCGAGGTGTTCAAACATTACCTTGCTGATGGTAAAGATCTCCCTTTTAGTCAGTTGATGAGCTTCCCCCTGTATCGAGAGCTCGGCAGAAAGAAGTGCATCTCGACGCCTCTACGTATTAATGATGATGGTAGTATTGAGTTTGATAGCCCTTGGCATGTCGGCGAAGAGGCCCAGTTTTGTTATAACCATCCTTCTTTGACCGCAGAAAAAGTGCGTCACGGCGCTGAGATGCTTGCCGTGTATCAGCCTGAATCGGTGATCATCTATAACTGTGTATCTCGACTAGAATTTATCGACAGTAAACTTGAGCTCAAACCATTTGAAGGGATAGTAAACGCGTGTGGTGCATACTGCATGGGCGAACTATATCGCAACGACGATCGCCAAGAGATACTGCATCACAGCCTTACCTATATTGCGATGAGAGAGTCGGACGAGATTAATGAATTTCGTTGCGAAGATTTCAAGCGAGACTCAACGGTATCGCCACTACTCAACTTAGTCAGAAATGCGGTCGCAGACCTCGACAGTATGAACACTCAGATGGAGAACAAACTCCATCAACAGGCACGTCGCTTAACTGAAAGCTACCGTATTGACTCTCGCACTGGGCTACCCAACCGTATTGTATTAAAAGAACGCCTCAATACGATTTTATTCAATGAACATCTGTTGACGCTGAAGCTGACTAATTTTCATCAAGTTAACGAAAAATACGGTTATCAAGTGGGTGACCAATTACTGCTTGATCTGTCGAATCATTTTGTCGACCGATTGCACCTTAGTGTGGCTAAGGAATCCAAGGTAAAGGTTGAACTGTTCAGTATTGGTGTCGGTGAGTGGGCAATTATCTTTAACGCGAGTGTCGATAGCGTGAAGATAGAGCAACGTTTCGTCGAGTTTGCTGATGGTATTGAGCATATTAATTTTGAGCCATATGGATTAACCGACATAGACTACCTTTCGGTTTCTCTGTGTGGTGGTTTCGCTAGTCGCTGTGATTTCTTAGCTGATAGCGGTGATGAGATCTTGTTGAAAGCGATTGAAGCTCGACGCTACGGGGTGCGGAACAATACTCACATCACTAATGCCAAAAACATTCAGGTGAGTGAGGAAGATCGTAAAGAACAACTAGGCTGGCTGAGCTGTGTAAGCCGCGCAATCTTAGATCAGAACATTATCACCTACTCACAGCCGATTGTAGCGTCTGTTACTCACGAAATGATTGGCCAAGAGTGCTTGGTCAGAATCATGGAGTCGGATGGTACCATTGTACTCCCTGGTAAGTTCTTACCCATTATTGCTGACACGCATCTCTATACTCGCCTTAGCCGGCACATGATTCGAAACACCATTGGCTACATGGCAAATAAGCAGAGTTCTTTTTCAATCAACCTATCCCCACAAGACTTACTGAGCGATAAGACGCTTGAGGTTCTCGAGTCAGCGATTAGTGGTATGAACGACCCCACTAGACTTGGTCTAGAGGTTCTCGAGTCTGAACAGATCAAAGATTATGGCCGCATGATAGAAGTGTGTGATCACTTCCGTGCTCTTGGGGCGAGAATCATTGTTGATGACTTTGGTTCTGGTTATTCCAATATTGATGAGATCATTAAACTTGAGCCGCAGATCATTAAGCTCGACGGTAGCTTGATTCGCAATATCGACAAAGACCCAAAGCAAAGGAATATCGCCTCTCAATTAGTACGCTTGTGTCAGGTGTTTAACGCCAAAACAGTTGCCGAATTTGTCCATAACCAACAGGTTTGTGAAATTGCAGAGCAAATGGGTGTCGATTATCTGCAAGGTTATTACTTTGGTGAGCCTAAGCGACTGTTTTAGTTGTTAAAGCCCTCAACGTCCTAATGTGACTTGCTTTTAAAGCACTGCACGGGCACAGATGATGGCTCTTTAGTGGAATGAATGATGTCTAACTAGCGTCACATTATTTATAAGACGATTGTAAGTATTCCGTGCAAGCTTTATCTATAATAAGCACAATAACAAATCATTAACGTAACGATTAATGTGAATATGCAATCGACCTCTTTCCAGATACAAGATATTAAGTGCACCCAGCGTGAATTGCAAAAGATAGATTTTCATCCACATGACAATCTACTGATTCAGGTGTTTTCTTCTTTCGAGAAAGATTCGGTGTTGGCTGCCTGCCAAGTAATTCAGTCGACTTTCCCCAACGCCAAATTGATTGGTTGTAGCGCTAATCACTACATCAGCCAAGGTGTGATCCTGCATAAAGGTCTCTATGTTATTGTTACTCGCTTTGAGGCGACGTCTTACACTTGTGGTGTTGTCGAATATAGCGAGCAGCCTCGACGGGATAGCCAAGCGATGTGGCAGCAGCTTGAATGTAATGCTGATACTCAAAGCATTCTCTGTTTCGCCGATCGCTTGCAGATAAATAACCAAGATCTATTTTCAGCGTTTGAGCAGTCGATATATTCATTACCTGTTTGTGGCGGTGCATCGACCATTACAGAGCATGGACGATGGGTGATGCTCGATGGTATTTGCTATGAAAATGCCTATGTCATGTTAGCACTGCACAGTGTTGAACTCGCAATTACTAAGGGGTATTACTGCGAATGGAATCCTATTGGTCGTACCTTCCGAGTGACTGGCGCTCAAGATAATCGGCTAGCTGAATTGGACGGTATACCTGTCCGAGAAGTCTATAATCGTTACCTCGCTGACGGTCTCGAAATCCCTTTTGAGCAACTGTATAACTTCCCCTTGATGGTCGGTGAACCCAAAGACCAGAACACTCACTTACCGCTCAAGGTAACAGAGGGCGGAGAGATAGAATTCAGTGGGTCGTTTCAAGTTGGTGATGAGGTGCGGTTTTGTTATGACCATCCTTCATTGACCCTAGAGCAAATCCGATTGGGCGTTCAACAGATTGCTTCCCATAAACCAGAACAGTTTTTTATCTACAACTGTACCTCTCGCATTGATTTCATTGATGGCAACCAAGAGGTTGAGGTTTTCCAAGCATTAGCGGACGCCTATGGCGTGTACTGCATGGGAGAGCTCTATCAAGATAATGGCCAGCAACGAATTTTGCATCATAGCCTCACTTATCTTGCGCTTAGGGAAGGTGAAGGCAAGGCGGTATTGCCATTAGAGACACAACCCGCGACCAATATTTCCCCTCTGTTTTCATTGATACGAAATGCTCTGCTTGATGTCGATGACATGAACAACAGCATGGCGAGTAAGATTCAACAGCAAGCGACCGCATTGACCGCGAGCTACCGAATTGATCGCCGTACAGGTTTACCTAACCGAAGCGTACTGCGTGAAAAACTGTCAAAAATGAGTACCGATAGTCATTTGTTGGCTTTGAAAGTCACGACATTTGGCCAAATCAATGAGAAGTATGGCTATCGAGTCGGTGACAAGCTTCTGCATGATTTAAGCGAGTATTTTCAAAAGGCGCTGTGGCAGTTCTTTGATGAGGGGTGTCAGCTCTATAGCATTGGTATTGGTGAGTGGGCGGTGGTGTTTGATAGCTGGGTGGGGCAAGAACATATTCATCAGCGTTTTTCTGAATTTGCAGACCAAACGGAACATGTGAATTTTGAACCAACGGGGTTGCCTGATATTGATTACCTGTCGGTATCCATCTGTGCGGGCATAGCCAGCCGTCGAGATTTTCCTACGACCTCGATTGATGATTTGTTGTTGAAGGCGATTGATGCTAGGCGCAGCGCTGTGAGTCAGAACAAGCATCTAGTGAGCGCCAAGACGCTCATTCAATTGGAGAAGCATCGCCAAGAGCAGCTTGGCTGGCTGTCGTGTGTCAGTCGCGCGGTGCTTAATCAGAATATTGTGGCGTGTTCCCAACCTATTGTCTCGGCACACAGCCATCAGGTAGAAAGCTATGAGTGCTTGGTTCGAATTGAAGAGGACGGTCAGTTGATTGCGCCGGGTAAGTTCTTGCCAATCATAGAAGGAACTCATCTCTATACGCGTCTGAGTCGCCAGATGATAACGCGTACCTTTGATTTTATGAGTCAGCGAACCGATTCATTCTCAATTAACTTAGCGCCTCAAGATTTTAGCAATGAGAAAACCATTCTTCATCTTGAGCAAGCCATCAAGAAAATCAGTCATCCACAGCGTATTGGTTTAGAGGTGTTGGAAACCGAACAAATTCAGGATTACGGTCGCTTGATCGAAGTGTGTAATCACTTCCGCGACCTTGGTGTGAATATTATTGTTGATGACTTTGGTTCCGGCTATTCGAACATTGATGAGATATTGAAGTTAGAACCACAAGTCATAAAGCTTGATGGCAGTTTAATTCGGAATATTGATAAAGATAAGAAACAGCGCAAGATCGCTCAGCAACTGGTGAGTTTGTGCCAGATACTGAACGCTAAAACAGTTGCGGAGTTCGTACATAATGAACAGGTGTGTCGAATCGCAGAGGATATGGGTGTCGATTACCTGCAAGGTTACTACTTTGGTCAGCCTCAACGCTTATTCTGATAGGGAGAGTAAAATCTCTTTTTAACGAACAGCTAGAGTGTGCGTTTCACGTGAAACACTAAATGGTTCAATAGATTAAAGTATTATGTAAAAAGGGTGAGCTCATGGCTCACCCTTTTTGTTTTTAGTATCTGTCCCGCCCTAAAATGTGCTTATTGCCTTCTCGCGCGCCTGCTTGATCTATTTGAGAGCGTGGCCACATTTGTCGGCGTGGAATACTTTTAGATACTGTTGGTAGTAGTCATCAATGAGCTTGGCAGGTTCGCTTTCACCTAAAGATTTGAGCAATTCAATGCCCACTTCGCAAGTACACAAATGGCCACTGTCTTGATTGCGGCGCAAGGTGTAAGAGGATTCGCTGGTGATGTCGAGATGAACTTGTGGGACTGCTTGTAACCACGAGCTCTTGTTAAGCATCTTCTTCGCTTCTTGCCATGTGCCATCCAAGATGATGAATAGCGGTTTACGATTCTGGGCTTGGGTCATCACAGCTTGCTGACACTCGATGCTTTGATCACTTGGGAATAACAGAAACGGTTGTCGTGTTTCATCTTCAAGCAGTGCCATTAGCTCCGCTGGTGGTGTTTTCCTTTGCCATACCAAGGACTGACACTGCTCAAGAGATTGCTGAAGCAGCTTTCCGGTGTTGGTGTCTCGCGACAGCTCATTCTCATGAGTCAATAGTACAAGATCAGTTTGGCTTTCAACCGTCGGTATTAGATGACAAACGCACTGGTGAGTGAAGCCACAACCAGGGCAAGCTTGTTGATTACTCATGGTTATAGCTTAACTCCGCTTTGCGCTGGTGATATGCCATCAGCAAACAGAACCACGTCGCTGATATCAGCATCATTTGCAACTGGAGCGACACTTGGATTCAGTGGGTAGCTAACACCGGTGTAAGACAGTGTGTGCTTCGCAGGTGTTGCACCGCCGCCACTGACATTGAAGATCAGATCCTGCCAGCCGTGGTTTTGCGATTTACCTAAGCGTATGTCGCCCTTAACCAGTGTCACTCGGCTATTGAAGCGCCAGTTATCTTGATGGTTTTCGAAAATCAGCAGTGTACAGCCACCCGAGCCACACCAGTCCAGTTGAGCAAACAACTCTTCCTTACCATCACCGTTTAGATCGTAGGTTAGCCAGCGGTACTGAGTGTTGTCTGGATCGGTATTGTTGATCTTAAAATACTCGCGGATCGCTTGGTCGACTTTTGGATCAAGTTGATCACTGGAGTTGACCTGCTTAGCGGTTAGATCAGCGTTAGTGGTGGTATTTGCTTGCGCTTGCGCACTCTTAGCTTCGAATAGCACCAGACCGCCATTGGCAATCGGATAGACCACGTTGCCCACTTTCTCTTTTTCTGCGACGAGCTTACCGTTATCGAGCGTGAAGATGCGCTCAGAGATCAAATACTGTTGCTGGTGGCGAGTCATAACCACTTGTACCTGATTTTGGTTCAGTTGCTGCCAGAAGCCCTGCTCAACAATAGAAGGGTCTCCATTGCTGTACGAGTATGTCGTAATGGCGCTGTGGTCATCGTTGAGTTCAAGGTTGATAGAGAACCCTGAGTTTTGCGTTGAGCTAGCGAAGTAGAGTCCGCTCCAGTCCAATGTTGGATCTTGGTTTGAGACCGTTGCACAGCCATTATAGTTACTGTCATTGAGGTTAAGCTTGGCATGCCATCCATAGATAGAATCACTCATGCCGTCGCTGCAACTCTCTTTTGTAAGGTTGAGTTTGCCTTGCGCTGCTTTACCCTCTAATTGGTAATCACGACTGCTTGGTGTGGTGCGGCTTGATTCAATATCGAGGAGCTGTGGTTGTTCGCCCATCTTGGTGTATTTGAGCTGGTCTTTATCGAAGGTTGCTGACCAGAAGGGTTCATTACCGAATACTCGTGTTGAACGCAGTGGTTGGTCACAACGATTAGGGTTTTCTGCGGTTAGGATATTCACTTGATCAACCACGAAACGTGCCGTGAAATCTGCGTTATACCCGGTTTGGCTCGGTACGGTTAGATGACCAATCAACTCGCCATATAAAGCTTGGTAAGGTCTCGTTGAGAGCCCTTGTGCTTCTAATGCTAGTTCTGGCGTTAAATCTAACCAGTATTGTTGCTGGCTGCCGCAAGGGGTGAAGGTTCGGCTTTCATGGCCAACCACAACCTGACCACGCATGATGAAGGTTTGCGGTTGAATGCTCAGTGGCTCATCCAAGGTTGCTGGTGGTAGTTCTGGCTTTTGGGGGGCATCTGGCGCTGTGACACAGCCTTGTAGTGTGAATGCGACTAGCCATGTCACTGGGTTTTTCATTACCTTCATGTTATATCTTCCTCGGAGCAACCGTTAATTGGATTTATTATGGCATATTGGTTATTTAAAACAGAACCCGACACCTTTTCTATTCAGACTCTGAGAGTACAAAAAACCTCTTGTTGGGAGGGTGTACGCAACTATCAGGCTCGAAACATGATGCGTGATGACGTCAAGTTTGGAGACTTGGTGATGATATACCATTCATCATGTAAAAAAGTTGGCGTGGCGGGGATCGCGAAAGTAACCAGAGAAGCCTACCCAGACCACTTTCAGTTCGACCCAGAGAGTGATTACTACGACCCTAAATCTTCGCCCGATAATCCGCGCTGGATAATGGTTGATGTTGAGTTTGTGCGAGTGACTGAGCGCTTGATTCCTTTGGCAACACTTAAAGCCATGCCTGAACTGTCAGAAATGCCACTGGTTAAACGGGGCAACCGATTATCGATCATGCCGGTTACCGAACAAGAGTGGCAGGCAATATTAAGTAAAGAAGTACTGGGTTCTCGATAGCGTTAGAGAGAGCTTTTTACGTAAGGTTCAAAAAAGGCAGCCAGGTGGCTGCCTTTTTATTTATTCAGATCTCTTCGACGAGACGAGATTAGAGCAGGTGCTTTTCTAGATAGTGAGCAACGGCGTCGTCTGCGTTGCTGCCAATCACTTCATTGTCTGGTAGAGCTTTCATCACTTTTTCATGTGATGTGCCCATGATTAGACCTTTACCCGCCATCGCCAGCATCTCTGCGTCATTCATGCCATCACCAAAGGCAACACAGTTATCCAGTGTTAGGTTCAATGATTTCGCAACAGCGTCTAAGGCGTGGCCTTTAGATACTTCAGCGGCCATCACTTCTAAACACCAAGGTGTTGAGAAGGCGATGTTCAGTTTGTCTCCAAACGCATCTTTTAGCTTTTGCTCAAACGTGACCAGATATTCGTGGTCTTGCTCTGGATGTGTGAAGAAGACTTTAGCAATGCCGTCGCTTGGGGCATTATCAGCTTCAAATCGCTTGTAGCTAAAGCCAGACTCACTATGGAACTTAGCGAGCATTTCGTCTTCACGGTCGAGTAGCCAATCTTCATTCTGGTACATATGAATAAAGATATTTGGATCTTGGCGAACAATATCAATAACCGGTTGAACTAATTTCTGAGGGACGTCCTGGCTATACATCAGTTGATCGTTCTGGTCGTGTACGCGAGCACCGTTTGACGTGATCATGTATGCCGGAATCCCTGCAATTTGACGAATCCCTGCTACGTCGACGTGATGGCGACCCGTAGCGAAGATAAAGGTGTAACCTTGCTCGTGTAACTTCTTAAGCGTTAGTTTGGTAAAGTCGCTTAGCTGATGGTTGGGAGCCAAAAGCGTACCATCTAAATCAGAAGCAACAATTTTCACGAAATCTTTAAGTGCAGGAATAGTCATTTAACCCTCATTGCAAAATGCTTAGCAAATATCAATACTAGCCAACGCTAGCATCGTTTTAACCACAATATCTCTAGGTGGAAATTGTATGCCAATTTCATGCAAGAAAAGAGGGCAAAGCTCACTTACTTCTCTTCCTCTTTAGCGCTTATCTTCTTGGTCGGTTACTCAGCTTATTAGCTTATTCGATCTAGGTAAAAAACTGATTGATAGCATCCAGTGTGTGATTACGGTATTCATCTTGCTCAAACAGCACCTCATGCTTAGAACCCTCAATCACCTTAAACTGGCAATCAGAGTTGGTTTTTTTCAGCTTATTGATGAACTTCACTTGAGCATCGTTACTCACAATCTTCTCTTCCCCTGCCTGAATCAATAGCAGTGGGATCTTGATTTGACGAGTTTGTTGTATTGCCTGCTTGGCTGCCATTAACCCTTGCCATACCCAGCGAGTACTTGGTCCGCCAACCTGCAAAGAAGGGGAACCGTCATATAAGCAACGGAACCACTGATAGCGCACCTTACTGTGGCTTAATAAGTTATTTTCGAAGGGCTTAGAGTAATACGCCTGTTGCCCGGGGGCATAAGTCGGCTTGGCATAGAAAGCGGTGAGAGCTTGCCCAACAAGCATTGCGATAGGCTTGAAGTACCATTCAGTATTGATCCCAAACATCGGAGCGCACAGAGTGACTTTGTCAAACGGGTGGTTGGGATGAGTTTGCAAGTAGCGAGTGGCGATTGTACTGCCCATCGAATGTGCGAGCAGGTAGCGATTGGAATACTTGCTAAGATCAAAGCTGGCAATAATGTCAGACATATCTGATACGTAATCATCAAACTCGTGAATGTGACCAATGTCAGAGTCTGTTACCATACGTTCCGACTGACCTTGACCTTGGTGGTCAAATGAATAAACGTCATAACCTTGCTGATAGAAATCATAAAAGAGCTCTTGGTATTTTAAGCAGCACTCGATGCGACCATTTGAAATAACAATAGCTTTGGTGTGTGTCGGAGAAGTTAAGCTACACCAGTACAACCTTTTTTTACCGGATGATGTAACATGACCGTCCTTTCGTTGTTGCCAAAGGGTGGAGATCGGGTGTTTAATCGCTTGCTCGAACTCAGGTTCTTGCGTGTATGAAAACAGGGTGGCACTGTGGTTTTCCATGGGAAATTACCTGAACTGATGCATGTGAGAGCGTCATCGCTACTAATGTTGTTAGATTAAAGAACTAGTAAGGAAATGCAAATGGATACTCATGTTTGGCTTGCTTATGTCGTCACGGCGATTTTGTTTAGTTTGGCACCGGGCTCAGGTACCGTTAACTCAATCAGCAATGGGCTCAGCTATGGCACCAAGAAGTCACTTGCGTCGATCGTAGGCTTACAGCTCGGTCTTGCATTTCATATTATGCTGGTGGGAGCGGGTATTGGTGCACTAGTGGCAAAATCCGCCTTGGCATTTACCATCATCAAATGGGTGGGCGTGGTTTATCTTCTATGGTTAGGCATTCAAAAGTGGCGTGATAAGTCTAGCTTGGTGGCTTCAGAAGAAAAATCAACGCTATCGAGTGGCAAGCTGCTCAGAAATGCAGTGCTTATCAATTTGACTAACCCAAAATCTATCGTGTTCTTAGTTGCTCTGTTTCCGCAATTTATCGATCCGACACAACCGCAAGCACCGCAGTTGTTGGTGCTCGGAGTGACCACTGTATTTATTGATAGCGTGGTTATGTTGGGTTACACCTCATTAGCTTCACAAATGGGACGTTTTATTCGCTCAGATCGCATAATGGGTAAGATAAATAAAATATTTGGTGGTATGTTCATGGGCTGCGGCGCTTTGCTGGCTGCTGCCAAAGCTTAATGAAAGTAACAGAGTTATAGTTAAATTAATTAGAGTTATCAATAAATGACCGCTACGTACGTTGCTCGACAACCTATCTTAAACCGTAACAAGAACACGCTTGGTTATGAGCTGCTGTTTCGTGACGGTGATAGGAATGCCTACCCCGCGCATATTGAGTCTAATCGAGCAACGTATCGCCTGATCGTTGAAAACTTCTTGTCCGTTGGGCTTAACCCTTCGATCCCATCTTCACGCTGCTTTATTAATTTTCCGTATCAGAGCTTGATTCGCCGTCTTCCAATGAGCTTACCGAAAGATAAGGTCGTAGTTGAGATTCTTGAAACCTGCCAACCGACCGATGAGCTATTAGAGGTAATCAAAGAGCTTTATCAAGCAGGGTATATGATTGCCCTAGATGACTTTACTTCGACACCTGAGTGGGAACGTTTCCTTCAATATACGCATATTGTTAAGCTTGATATCATGCAGATGGGGTTGGATGCGGCGTGTGAGTTAGTCAAAAAGCACGAAGGGAAGAAGTATAGTTTTCTTGCTGAGCGGGTTGAAACGGAACAAGAGTTCCAACAAGCGAAAGAAGCAGGGTTTAAGTTTTTCCAAGGCTATTTCTTTAGTAAGCCCGAAATCATAAAGACTAAGTATATTAGCCCAGAGCAAGTGATAGCGATGGAGCTATTCCAAGAGGTCTGTAAGCCGGATGTCGACTTCCAACGTGTTGAAAGCATCGTCGCGAAAGATATTGCCTTATCCTATAAGCTTCTGCGCTTTGTGAACACTATGTCACCCCGCCTTGAGGTCACCATCTCTTCATTTCGTCAGGCCTTGGTTTATTTAGGGCAAGAGAAACTGAAAATGTTTGTCTCGCTAGCAGTAGCGTCTTATGTCTCTGATAAAAAGCCCAAAGAACTGTATGGACTGTCTTTGCAGCGTGCGCAGTTTTGCCAACGGATGTCTCGTTACCAAGTATTTAAAGGGCATACTGAACAAGCCTTTATGATTGGCTTGTTCTCATTACTTGATGCATTGCTCGATCTGTCGTTAGAGAATTTAATTGAACAATTACCGTTATGCACAAGTATTAAGGTCGCCTTGCTGCGCAGAGAAGGTCCATATGGCGCATTATTAGCGCTTGAAGAAAGTTTCGAACATGCTGATTGGCAAAAGATTGATGATCACTGTGCTGATCTAGGGTTGAACGTGGAACAAGTGAAAACAGAACTCACAGAAGCTCGACGCTGGAGTCATATTGTTACCAACAAACTCTGATATTCTTCGTTAAACTTTTATGACAATGAAAACGCACGCCTTGACGTGCGTTTTTTTATAACTAATATGTATGCATATCCATATATGAGTATGTAGTTATGCTTCCTCACCAATTTTTTAAATTACTGTCTGATGAAACGCGAGTGCGTTGCTTAATGTTGATTGTGCGCCAAGAGTGCCTATCTGTTGGTGAGTTGACTCAGGCATTACAAGAAAGTCAGCCAAAGATTTCCCGCCATCTTGCGCAGTTGCGTTCAAACGGAATTTTAACTGACGTTCGCCAAGGGCAGTGGGTGTTCTACCGTCTGTCACAAGATTTACCGGGTTGGATGCTAAAGTTAATTGATGACCTTATAGCATCGAACTGTTTGAAAACTGAATACCAACAGGATATTGAGCGCCTAGAAGCCATGACTTCACGCCCTCAATGTTGCGTTTAAATACATTTAAATTTATTGCCAAAATCGTTGAGATTGCAGCTAGGCATAGTCAACAACACTGCGGCTTCAAATATGAAGGCAATTAACTGAGAGAAAAGAGTATGACAGTCAAAGTAGGTATTAATGGTTTTGGCCGTATCGGCCGTCTAGCACTTCGCGCAGCATTCGATTGGGCTGAGCTAGAGTTTGTTCAAATTAACGATGTAGCAGGCGATACAGCAACACTGGCGCACCTTCTTGAGTTCGATTCGGTTCAAGGTCGCTGGAACCACGAAGTCACGGTTGAAGGCGATGAGATGATCATCAACGGCCAACGCATTAGAACTATGCAAGAGCGCGATATCGATGCAATCGACTGGTCTGGTTGCGATGTTGTCCTTGAAGCGACGGGTGTTCACCGTAAGACATCTTTCCTAAACAAATACCTTGAGCAAGGTGTGAAGCGTGTTGTGGTATCGGCACCAGTAAAGGAAGAAGGCATTGCAAACATCGTAGTTGGTGTGAATGACGCTATCTTCGATCCAGCGGTACATAAGATTGTGACTGCTGCATCTTGTACTACTAACTGTCTTGCGCCTGTTGTGAAGGTGATTAACGAGAAGTTAGGCATCGAGAACGCAGCCTTTACCACTATTCACGATCTAACTAACACGCAAACTATTCTTGATGCGCCCCATAAAGACTTACGCCGTGCACGTGCATGTGGCATGAGCCTTATCCCAACAACAACGGGTAGCGCTAAGGCGATTGTTGAGATCTTCCCAGAGCTTGAAAACCGCATCAACGGCCACGCAGTTCGTGTACCGCTAGCTAACGCCTCTCTGACCGACATCATCTTCGAAGTGAAGCAAGACACCACTGCTGAAGAAGTCAACGCGATGCTGAAAGAAGCGTCTGAGAATGAACTGAAAGGCATTCTTGGCTTTGAAGAGCGTCCCCTGGTTTCTATCGATTACAAAGGCGACCAACGCTCAACTATCGTAGATGCGCTATCAACCATGCTAGTTGGTAAGCGCATGGTTAAGATCTACGCTTGGTACGACAACGAGATGGGCTACGCAACACGTACGGCAGAGCTAGTACGTACAGTTGGCCTAGCTTAATACTCTTCATACTTGAAGCTGCAAGCGTTGTTAACTGCGTAAGTTCACCGGAGCGCCGGCCGCCCTAATCACATAGAACCCCTATGCTCATAGGGCTGAACTTCATTCCTTTGTAGGAAAAAGGTTGCCTAGCTGCAACTCCAATTATTTTGAGTATTGGTTCTATAAGAATTAAAGAGAAGACACAATGACACATCCAACATGGCAACTAGATCTAGAAACTGGTGCGTTAGTGCTTACTCCGTGCCCAGGCACTAAAGACGCTGACCTAGATGCATCGTTAACGCAACTGAAAGCACAAGGCGTTGAAGCTATCGTGACAGCACTTGATGACCATGAGCTTGCAAGCAAAGACGTTGCGGCACTTGGTGAGAAGACACGTGCGCTAGGCATGCAATGGTTCCAAATAGAAATCGAAGACGATTGTGCACCGGGTACCGATTTTGCTGCGAAATGGCAGGCGGCGAGCCCTGCGCTACACCAAGTCGTGGATAACGGCGGCAAGGTAGCAATGCACTGCATGGGCGGCTCTGGCCGGACTGGCTTGCTGGCTGCACACCTGCTGTTAGAGAAGAGTTGGGATCTGAGTAAGATTGTTCAAGAAGTACAATCACTGCGTCCGGGCGCGTTTACTAAGTCAATTCAGGTTGACTATATTCAAGGTGTTGCTGCTCAGTAACATCTCACTCAGCAGTTACAAGAGCTTTTGGAACATCATGATCCAAAAGCTCTATCTACTCTTCTTACTTCGCTTTTCTCCGTTTTTATAGGTGTGATGTTATGTTCGCAAACCTAAGCAAAAGCGTTCGCCAATACATGTTGGTGACCTTCAACTACTGGAACTTCACCATTACTGATGGTGCACTTCGCATGCTGGTGGTTCTGTATTTTTACGACCTTGGTTACAGTTCGTTAGAAATCGCCTCACTGTTCCTTTTCTATGAATTCTTTGGTGTGGTGACTAACCTAATCGGTGGTTGGTTAGGGGCGCGTCTTGGCCTCAATAAGACCATGAATATCGGCTTAGGGATGCAAGTTGTCGCTTTGGGCATGCTCGCGGTGCCAACCGCAATGTTGACCATTCCTTGGGTAATGGCGGCGCAGGCCTTGTCTGGTATCGCTAAAGATCTCAATAAGATGAGTGCTAAAAGCTCGATTAAAACCTTAGTCCCAGATGAGCAGCAAGGTGCGCTTTATAAGTGGATTGCGATTCTAACCGGATCTAAGAATGCACTGAAAGGTGCCGGGTTCTTTATCGGTGGCTTACTGCTTTCGACGATTGGTTTCCAATACGCAGTGCTCGCGATGGCTGCTGTGCTGACCTTGGTCTTCATTGGCAGTTTAGTGAGCTTAGAAGCAGACATGGGCAAAGCGAAAACCAAACCGAAGTTTAAACAAATCTTCTCTAAGTCTGAATCCATCAATATCTTGTCGGCTGCGCGTATGTTCCTGTTTGGTGCTCGTGATGTGTGGTTTGTGATTGCTTTGCCGATTTATCTAGGCAGTGTGTTTGGTTGGGACCACTCATGGGTGGGTGGCTTCTTAGCGGCTTGGACCATCGCATACGGTTTTGTGCAGGGCATTGCACCTAAGATTACTGGTAAAGCACAAGGCAAGGTGCCTGATGGACATGCAGCGCTACTGTGGGCGGGTGCATTGGCTATTGTGACTGCCGGTATTGCCTATGCGGTGCAAATTGGCTGGCAACCCGAGTTCGTTATTGTCGGTGGATTGATGGTATTTGGTGCCATCTTTGCGGTGAACTCATCACTTCACTCATACCTGATTGTGAGTTACGCGAAAGGCGATGGGGTTTCTCTTGATGTTGGTTTCTACTACATGGCAAACGCGATGGGTCGCTTGATTGGCACGATATTGTCGGGCTTGGTATTCCAGATGGCCGGTTTGTCTGCGTGTCTGTGGGTATCCTTCGCATTCTTAGCGATAACGACGGTGATCTCTCTGCGTTTACCTAAAGTGCCGCAAATCTCAGCGGC
Organism: Vibrio sp. 10N.247.310.17; assembly: GCF_041466605.1. Lineage (NCBI taxonomy): Bacteria > Pseudomonadati > Pseudomonadota > Gammaproteobacteria > Vibrionales > Vibrionaceae > Vibrio > Vibrio sp. 10N.247.310.17. The sequence continues at coordinate 28,742 of NZ_JBFSTC010000058.1, forward strand.
ATAAGCTTCAGCCGCATGAGCCTCATTTGTAAGAGTGAAAGTCGCATTGCTTAGGTCGGGTAACCTAGAGTCGAATAAGTTAAATTCGCGATAAGTATCTTCTTTAACACTAAGCTGACTTGGTATTTATTCCGGTCAGCTTTTTTATTGCTATAGTAGAATGATTGAATATTAATCAGGCATTTACATGAAGCAGCGAATTCTCTTTTTTGATTTAGCACGATGTGTCGCGGCCATAGCTGTTATCGCGATTCATGTTTTGGCGCCTTATCGTAATGAATTAAGCACCATTCCTTTCGGTGAGTGGCTGACTGCCATTACGGTGAATGGTTTCAGCCGCTGGGCAGTGCCTGTGTTCATCTTGATTTCTGGTGCATTGATGCTGAGTGATCAGCGCCCGTTTGACGCCAAATACTACCTCAAGCGCCGTCTGGGTAAGGTACTGATCCCATTCATTGTTTGGTCGCTTTTCTATACCTACCTATCAGGTTGGTCGCTAATGGGTTTTGATGCGGACGTCAGTTGGGAGGTTTTGCTCAATAGTTATCATCACTACACGTACTATCACCTTGGTTTCTTCTATTACTTCATCCCACTCTACTTTGTGATTCCTTTTTTACAGATCATGGTCAGAAAGTACGGTGATAGATCTGTCTATGCCTTTACGGCGGTATGGTTGTTCACAACGTTATTGTTCTTATTGAAAATCGATGGCCCTTGGAGTCACGAGTTGTGGTTGTACACCGGGTACTTACCGTTGGGTTACCTGCTGTATAAGATGGTTCCACTTAACAAGATGACTGTCGGCGTGAGTGTGTTACTTGGTGGATTAGCGTTACTGACCACGGTTTATATGGTGGTTGATGCAAGTTTGGTCGCAGAAGAATACACGGTAGGGCGTTGGTTATCTTACAAGACGTTGAACACCGTATTAGCGGCGAGCATGGTGTTCATGGTGTGCCGTTACTATGGTGAAGGCTTGTCTGAGAAGAGCAATCAAGTGGTTGGTTTTATCAGTAAACACAGCTTAGGTATTTATCTGCTGCACCCGATTTTCTTATGGCCAATGAAAGAGTTCGGTTGGTACCAAGGACACCCTGCTTGGGTTATTCCATTATGGATCGTGATCAGCGGAGCTGGCGCGTTATGGATGAGCTGGTTGGTCTCTAAGTCAGAGAAAACACGTTGGCTATTGCCTTAGCGGTGGGTGCTAAGGCTTTCTGATGGATTGCTTAGAAGATACAGTTGAAGTACCTAATGTTTAGCGCTTCAATGCAAAGTGTAAGAACTTATCGCCTTGGTAGGTTAAGGTACCTTTGTCGCCAGGGTTCAGGGCGTGGAAGTAGTGGATGCCGACTTGGAACTCTCGTTTTGGACCAACCACACCACGTTGAACGTAAATCCAATACTCTTGATCTTCTTGGCCAGGTTCTGCATCAGGAAGGTCGATGGATTGTTTGTCCAACACAGTGACGTTCACTTTCTTTTCTGGCGCATTTTCACCTTGTGAGTGCTTTCGATAGAAACCAAGAAATACCCAAGCCGCTAGACCTGCGAGTGCAAAGATGGCAAAAAAGAGTGAATTAGGCATGTAACCTCCATGTAGTCGTGATGGTTATTCTAATCTTTCAAGCAATAGGGATATGTGTTTCAAGCCGTTATTCGTGAACTGTTGTAAGCCAAGCTGATTATTTTTCGGCAGACATCACATTTAGAGGCCAGTTTGGGATAAAGCATTGTTATTTATTGTCTCTTTCTCTCGTAAATAACAGTGATTTTGTATAAGAATAGGGAAATGCTCGACTAGAATTATAGTGTGGAGTGGGAGGGCTAATATGACCGATATTGAAAAAGTGGTGACAAGAACTCGTAATATAGAGAAATTATTGAGGCTTCAATATCATGCCGAAGGCGAAGGATTGCATGAGCTTGTGTCAAGCTGTGAAGAAAGGCTACCGCACGATACGGTGAGTAAGCTGCGTTATATCGCAACGTGTCGTAATAAGGTAGTCAATGAGCATGAGGCTAAGTTGGAAGACCAGCATAAGTTCATCATGATGTGTAACGACTGTGAGAAGGAGTTGACTCCACGTAGTGGTCGTTTTATTTGGCGAGTTGCAATCTTACTGATGATGGCAATGACTTTAGCTGCCGCTGGTTTCTATTATGCGAACTGGGATGTGTTAACACTGCATCTGTTTTCGAAGTGAAAAAATTGAACAAAAAAAGGGACGCTAATGGCGTCCCTTTTTTTATCTGTAACTTGCTTAGTACATCATCGGTAGTGTCATTAGACCTACAACTACCGCGATCATTACAAGTCCTTGTCTTTGCGAAGATGAAATCATAACACTACTCCTAAATTTGGTTGTCTCTCGCTATGTTTTAAAGAATAGCACTACTTATAGCTTTAGATCAAGAATTACTTTCGAAGCCTTTAAAAGTGATAGAAAACTATTGGGTTTTCTATCACTTTTGCTATGTTTTACTGTGTATTTTGGGGTGCTATTATTTTGTTCGTTATGATTTTTTTTTGTTCTCATTTGGTTTAAGTGATTGTTTTGTAATGGTCATTTTGTGTAATTTATATTGTTAAAGGTTGTTAAACTGTATTAATAGGGCTTGGTGGTGTCTAGGTTTGTTTAATTAAGATTTATAGGTTTTAGGTTTGATTTTTGTGATGGTTTTTTGACAGGAAGCTTAGCGAAACCTGACAAAGTGGTTTTTATAAAGGTAATTTACGCACTTTGTAAGTCTAGGTTTGTATAGTGTTGGAAAGTTCTATGTAAGTCTGTTTTTTTGATTTTAACTGTTTGTTTTTAATGTGTTTGTGTATTTGATTTTGAACTTTTAGTTATGTGGTATTTGCAATGTATAGCGATATATTGTGGCGTTGGCATGATAGAAGTCATTGGAATTTAAGTTTGGGTTCTCTAGCGTCAATTTATATGAGCTTTCCGAACAATGAGTCTATTTTAAAAGGAATAATCACTATCGCTGCGGGTATTGTGACGACTTCAATCTAAAGATGCTCTTTTTAGTGGAAGCGTAATCAAGATCCAATTTTGAAGGGCTGAGGCTTTACATCAACACCCGTGTGCCTAGACTGGCGACGATTAAAAGCAATAGGGCAAATGATATGTGGAGTTGGTTGGCGGTTTCCTTGTCTGGTATTGGAGCAATAACAGGAACGAAACATGGGCATATCGGTCAGGCTTTATTGTATAAGGTCTTTACGTTTGTATTATTGGCGACTATTGCTCTAACTCAATCTGTTGTCGTTGATTTTACCTATTGGGTAGTCGCTGGGTTAGCGATATCCGCGATCGCAGATGTGCTTCATACTGTTACTCAAAAACGTCTTCTGCATTTTGTGTGTTTCCTGTTGGCTCAACTTTGTTACAGCAAAGCATTTTGGTTACAGCTATCAGGAGAAATGGTCTGGTGGTTGTTCGCGCTGCTGTTAGCTGCATGTATCGTTGCTTTCTTCCTATTACTCCCTCGCTTAGACAAACTCGTTTTTCCAGTGGTTATCATGGGTATTGTGCTCATTCAGCTTGCTTGGGCCTCTGGTGAAGTCTGGTTACTTGAGCCTCAGCTATCACATGCTGTTGGTTTTGTTGGTTGCTGCGTGCTGCTGCTTTCCGCATTGGCGTACGCCCTAAATTTCTATCGCAGCCCAATTAAGGGCGCTTATTTTTGGGTAACGGGCAGTTACTTTCTTGCACACGCTCTCATCGTTGCTTCCCTCACCATTTAGGGTCGAGCTAGCTTAACTCTGAGCTACATCAAGGCAGCTCAGATGAAAGTAGGTACTCTACGTCTACTTCATTAAACATGAGATAGACTTATGACTACCGAAATTCATGCACACAACGTTTTAAACTTACTGAGTGAAAAGCCACTGACTCGTGAAGAGTTGACGAAAGAGCTCGCTCAAACCTATGGCGCTGAAGCTCGCTTTCATACGTGTAAGCTGAACGGTCTGGATTTAGATGGATTGCTGAAATTTTTCCTGAAAATGGAAAAGGTCGTGATCATTGATGACAAGCTTTGCACTAATCGCGAACGTGTTTGTAATCACTGATTTTGAATGACCATCAGTTCTTGTCGCCAGTGAACTGTGATTAGCGAGTGGATGCGATATTCTTGGCTCCACTCCGACCATTTCTCCCTCGTTTGGCTCTCATAAATACCCTTCCAATAACGTAAATTCCTAAGTTTGTTACTGTGTTCGAAAATCAATCTTGAGGCTGCTATACTCCGCGCACTTACGCTTTCGAGACAAACTTATGGAAATTTTATCTGCAGCGACCATGCTGTTTCTTATTATGGATCCGCTTGGCAACTTACCAATCGTGCTTTCTATCCTTAAGCATATTGATCCGAAGCGTCGCCGTATTGTTCTTGTTCGTGAACTAATGTTTGCGCTGATTATCCTGCTGCTGTTCTTGTTTGCTGGTCAAAGCATCATGAACTTCCTGCATGTGCAGCCTGAAACCTTGAGTATATCTGGCGGTATTATTCTGTTTATCATCGCGATTAAGATGATTTTCCCAAGTGCGGGTAGTATTACTGGCCTCGCGGCGGGTGAAGAACCGTTTATTGTGCCGATGGCGATCCCTATGATTGCTGGCCCTTCAGTGATTGCGGCATTGATTCTTTTGTCGACCCAGCATCCTGACAACATGTTAGAGCTTTCAGGCGCAGTGATGCTGGCTTGGGGCGCGACTTTCTTTATTCTGATGTTTAATGGCTTCTTCCTACGAGTACTAGGTGAGAGAGGCCTTAAAGCCATCGAACGCTTGATGGGCTTGTTGTTGGTTATGCTGTCGACGCAAATGTTCCTAGATGGTGTAAAGGGCTACATGGGCTAACATCAGTATCATCGCTGAATAAAAAAACGCCGCTCAAATGAGCCAACACCTATCATTTAAGGTGTTTAGATCGCACAGTGTAGCGAGTCTT
>NZ_JBFSTC010000059.1:0-33499 GCF_041466605.1 Vibrio sp. 10N.247.310.17
TTACTACCGTTTTTGTTTTAAGTTCCCGCTAATCCGCGATGAACCATAAAAAAGGCCTCCAGATAAGAGACCTTTGATCATTCCAGTTGGGCAAAACCCCAAAGCGAGGTGTGCCGATGTTCTAACGTTCGACTAGCGCTCGAGCTGTGCTATCGACTCAATACTGATCGCATCATGACGCCAATACTCAATATCGCAGTCAATCAAATCACCGTTCTGATTGTAGTTAACACGCTCAACCACCATAGCAGGAGAGCCAGAAGTCGCACGCAGAGCTTGTGCTGTTTCACCCAGTAATGACGTTGTGCTCACGCGATAACGAATCTTCTGATACACCACGCCAAAGTGCTCTCGGTATATGTCCGTCAACGACTTAGACAAGTCGTAGTCAAGCAAGTTAGGCAACAGTTCAGGTCGAATGTAGTTGGTCACATACACAACGGGCCTGTCTTCAAGATAACGAACTCTGTCTACTCGATAAACATCCGAAAAAGGTTGCAGCTCAAGAAGCCTAGTTGCTTCCTTGGTCGCTAACATGCCTTTCGCCGCCACCAACTCTGTTTTTGGCTTACGATTCTGCGACAAAGCCATATTCGTGAAGTTCAGCGTTTGTGTTGGATCGTAGCGCAGTGGCGCTGGAGAGATAAACCAACCACGTCGGTCTTCTCGATAAATTCGTCCTTCCGCTTCAAGTGAAGACAAGGCTTCACGTAACGTAACTCGAGTCGTATCAAACGATTCAGCCAGTTTGCGCTCCGCAGGCAGCTTCTGTCGTGGCGTTAACATCCCCGACTCTATCTGTTCTACGATGACATCTTTGATTTTTACGTACTGCACTTCATTTCCTTTTATTCTTGTTCTTGTCGTCAGCCACTCCTTGGCCAACTGCAACATAAAATGGTTCGCTAGCGTTTACGCCAAGCTTGGGTGCGCTTCTCGAATAACTTGTTGATTAACATATGAATCAACTTCGCGCTCGCTGCCGATATCATGATCATCACCGCCATGGCTGCTGCTGCACCGGTTTGTCCCGCATCGTCCATATTCAGTACTGAAACTGACGCAGGTATCGTATCGGTAGAATACAAGAATACTACCGCAGATGTCGTGGTAAGTGCATTAATAAACAGGTATGTCGCAATATCTAAAATCGCAGGCAGACATACGGGTACCGTCACCTTAAAGAACAGCTTGTATTGCGGTAGGTTAACCGAAGCCGCCGTCGCTTCTATTTCCTCAGGCAGCTGTTTTAATGCGGTTAACGCTGTCATGTGGCCGACTGTGTAGTAGTGAACCACCGTATTAATCACCAAGAACGCCATCGTGCCATATAAGAAGTTGAGTGGGTTACTCAAATCATTAAAGTAGAAGATATACCCCAAACCCAACACCATACCCGGAACCGCCATCGGCACAACGCTGAGCATTTGCATCGCTTGACGAACTAGACCAAATGCTCTGCCTTTCTCAATGCAATATGCACCCAAGAAAATCAACACGGTACCGATAATAGCAGTCCAAGCGCCGAGGGTTAAAGAGTTGAAGAACGGCGTCCAACCGTAGGTACTCATTTCTGCGAAGTTATAGTTATTCAAGGTGAGTGCTTTGTTCCAAGGCCAGAACGTGACCATAGAACCGTATATCGCCATGCCTAGCACGATAACAACAGCAGCAGAGATGATGGTGCAATAAAGGAAACACATGCCATCGCGTAGAGTGTTTGGTTCAGGTTGGTACGCGACGGATCGAGTATCAAACAAGCTCTTCTGTTTCTTTTGAACCCAGCGATCCACTGTAAACGCAAGCAATGCAGGCAATAGCAACAAAATACTGGTCACCGCACCCATAGAGAAATTCTGTTGCCCTACTACTTGTTTGAAGATGTCAGTCGATAGAACGTTGTAGCTGCCGCCAATCACCTTTGGTACACCAAAGTCACAAACCACCAACGTAAATACAACGATCAGAGTGCTGATCAAACCATACTTTGCCGCAGGTAGCGTCACCATGAAAAAGGTTTTTAATGATGAAGTATTGAGTGCACGTGCCGCCTCATACAGACGTGCATCAGAGGTTCTTAACGAGGTGGTCAGAATCATCAAGGCGTGTGGAAAAGTCCAAAATATTAAGCCGAGTGATATACCAATCAAACCGTATACCGAATTTCCCCCTAACACTTCTTTGGCGATACCTTGGTTGCCAAATAAAAAGATCAAACTGATCGCAGGAAGCAACGATGGAGCTAGAATCGGCGCTGAACCCAACACCTGAAAAAGCCCCTTGAAAGGCATACATGAACGAGTCAACGCATAGGCATAACCAAACGCTAATACACCCACGACAACCGTTACTAATAGCCCAAGCGTAAACGTGTTACCTACCGACTGCCAGAGGCTCTGCGAAGCAAAATACGTTGCGAAATTCTGTAATCCTACAAATTCACCGTCTGCGTTCTGAACACTCTTTTTCAACATTGCCCACAGTGGCATCAAAATGAATAGCGTCATGACCACTGACAAAAAAGCCAGAAGCCCGAATAGGATTACGTTGTCTTTACTTAACCGAGCAAGAAAAGGCGTTACTCGTCGTTGAATTAGCAGCTTAGATTGCATCATTTGAGTCGATTCCATGATTGTTACGCCGCCTCGTCTTTCATCACTTGCAGGCTTTCAGATGGGTAAGATCTAAGACCTTCTTCATCAAACGCTACGTAACGAATATCGCTGCGACGCAGTTTCAATCGATTAAACTCTTTGACTGACACATCAACGATGATCTCTTTAGCCGTTGAGTCATGTTGCAGCTCGCACTCAATTCGATAGAACGCCCCGAGGAACTCGCTAGATATGATTCTGACGGGTAAAGACTCGTTAAAGCGATCAACAAACTGAATTTGTTCTGGACGCACCGCGATATCAAAACGATCGCCATGCTTTGGTGTCAAATTATCTAAAACTGGCAACGCTAACATCGACTCTGCAATGCGCATTTTGCCTTTCGCAGCAACAGAAGCTTGAATAAAGTTCATGCTACCAACGAATTCAGCGACAAAGCGGCTAACTGGATTTTGATAGATTTCTTGCGGAGCACCCACTTGCTCGATAACACCATGATTCATGACCACAATGCGATCGGCCATGGTTAAAGCTTCATCTTGATCATGAGTCACCATGATGGTAGTAATGCCCAGCTTACGCTGCAATTGACAGATCTCATCACGCAGGTGTGTTCTTACCTTCGCATCAAGTGCAGATAGCGGTTCATCGAGGAGTAGCAAACCTGGAGACAAGGCCAATGCACGAGCGAGAGCCACGCGTTGCTGTTGTCCACCAGACAGCTGATTTGGGTATTTTTGGCCAGAAGTTGGTAAACCAATGGTTTCTAACCAAGATTCTACCGCTTCCAGAGCTTCTTTGGTCGACATCCCTTGGTTCTTCAAACCAATTGCGATGTTCTCTTCCACAGTCAGGTTTGGAAATAGAGCATAAGATTGAAATACGATACCAAAATCGCGCTTCTCAGGAGGTAGGAAGGTCGTATCATTACCGTTCTGCTCAATAGAGCCTGAGGTCGGTAAATCCAGTCCTGCAATCGCACGTAGTAGTGTCGTTTTACCGCAGCCAGATGGGCCAAGGAAACAGACGAATTCACCTTTATCGATCGATAGAGAGATGTCTTTTAACGCTGTAAATTGGCCAAATTGCTTTACAACGTTTTCAATATTCAAATAAGTTTGGTTGCTCATACTACAGCACTCTTTAAATGGTATATACCAAATTTAAACTTTGAATATTGCAGTTGAGTGACAAATTTATAGAAGCTAAATGACAGTTATATTGCAGAAATAATAAGCATTAAAGATTGCTATTTTTTCAGCATTAAAAGTTAGTTCAGAAAGCCCTTAATGACTAGCCCATAAGTCACAGAGAGCCTTAGTGTATACCTCTAATTTGAACCTTAAATCAATTTATGATTCAACCTTGTCGGCTTTACCTGCCGCACCCGCGAGCTTTGCCAATTGTTTATCCAACCACAATGGCGTGTTACCAGAGTCTTCCGCGTTCTCTTTTCTTCGAACAGCATCTCTAACCATCATTGCCCCAACCCAACGAAATGGCTCTGGTGGGAAATAGCCTCGTGGACCGCTAGTTAAACCACTACGAGTCCATTCGTTATCACCCCCTAACACCATTGAAGACAAAATTTTCCCTCCCATGCGAGTTTGAGCGACACCATTACCTGAGTAACCGAGCCCATAATAGATGTTGTTTTGGCCTTTTAGATTACCGAAAAATGGCAATCCTGTGACGGATCGGTCAGAACCGCCCGACCAGTTGTAATCGAATTCATTCTGCTCCAGTTTAGGGAACAATTTCTGGAAAGATTGATTGAGAATCGGTAGGTAATTAGTCGTTTGGTTGAACATGCTTTCAACCTGATTCGCAAACGAGAATTTATTGCCGCCTTTGCCCAACATGAGTCGTCCGTCCTGGGTATCTCGGTAGTAGTGGACAAAGATACGCGAATCCACCACCGCCGCCCCTTTCTCTGGGCCAAATTGCTTGAGCTTATCTGGAATAGGCTTAGTCACTACCATGTCAGACGAGACAACCACAATGCTGCGTTTGAACTCTTTAAAGTGATCGAGCATCCATGCATTGAGCGCTAAGATCACTTTATCGGAAGTTATCGTCCCACCCTTAGTTTGGACGCGAGCTGGCGAGCCGTAATCAAGAGAGGTCATCTCTGTATTTTCGTAAATTTCGACACCCAATTCGATCGCAACGCGGCGTAAGCCTCTCGCCAATAACGCTGGCTGAACGCTACCAGCAGCTTCCGAGTAATAACCTTCAATATGACGATCCGACCCAGCTTTATCAGGCAATGACTGATCGCACTTCTTCCAGCTGTTGATACCCTGCTTGACCAACTCATTAACGACAGGCTTCATTCCGCCCTTTTGAGATTCATTGGTTGCCGTGTAGTAAGTGCCACTTCTATAAAGATGCGCATCGATTTTATGCTCGTTGCAGAACGCTTCGATCTCGTAAATGACTTTTTCAGATTCCTTAACCAGCCATTTGGCTTGCTCTTTTCCATAGAGTTTTTTCAGCGTTGGATATTTGGTTGACCAAGTCAGCATACACCCGCCGTTCGCGCCAGAAGCACCGCTGCCACACAAGCCTTTTTCAATCACGACAACATGTTTTTCGGGCTGTTGTTGTTTGATTGAAATCGCAGTCCATAAACCAGTGTAACCACCGCCGACAATGGCGATATCACAGTTAACGTCTTTTTGAAGCGGTTTAACGGATTCTAGCCCCGCATTGATGCTACCAAATTCCTGTTCCAATGCTTGCTTGAACCAATATGAGTAGTGCTTTTTCATTTGTTGTACCTTACTAAAAACCTAAAGGCGTAAAACTAAAAAAGGAAGACCGAAGCCTTCCTTTACTGATTCCTAACTTCTAATGAGCTGCATATCTAATGGACTACGTGTCTAATAAACCATGTGTCTAATAAGCTCAGTAGATAATTAACTAAGGAGCTCATGAACTAAAAAACTCAGCAGATTAAGATTTTGGCTCTGATTTAGCGTCAAACTTCTCAGACCATGTTTTAAGAACGTCTGCACGTTCACTGCCCATGCGAGCGAAGTCCATTTTTGCCATGTTCTTTTCTACATTAGGGAAGTTCTCTGCTTTGCCTGTCACATCTTGGTGACCAACAACTGGGTACATTTCGATGTAAAGCTCGTTTGCCGCTTTAGAAATAGACCAATCGATAACACGTTGTGCTGCATCAGAAGGCTTAACAAGGCCTACCGCTTCCGATTCCCAGCCGATGCCTTCAGGCGTAATCACAGAAAGTGGAGCGCCTTGAGTTTTCAGCTTAGCGCCACGGCTCGCCATAGAAATACCGATAGCGACTTCACCCATGCCCGCTTGAACACATGGCTTAGAACCAGAGTGCGTGTAGTGAGCAATGTTTTGGTCTAGCTTCTGCATGTAGTTCCAACCTTGGTCTTCACCCATGTTTTGTAACCAAGCCGAAACCTGCATGTAGCCCGTACCAGAAGATGCTGGGTTTGGCATAGCAATGTGACCTTTATAGATAGGTTTCGTTAGGTCATCCCAAGACTTAGGCGCCGGTAGGTTCAATTGCTTAGCCACCACTTCGTTAAAGCAAACTGCATTAAAGAATGCATCATTGCCGTACCAAGCTTGAGTAGATTGCGGGTCGTTGAGGTTTGAACGCAGTGCTTCTACACCTTGAGGTGTGTAAGGCTTGAGAATGCCCTCTTCTTTAAGCAAAGCCATAGAAGAGCCCGCAAGACCCCATACTACTTCTGCACGAGGGTTGTTTTTCTCGGCCAATAATTTTGCCGTCATGATCCCAGTTGAGTCACGAACCCATTTGATGTTGATGTCTGGGTTTTCACTTTCAAATGCGTTTTTGTATTTCGCTAAAATGTCAGTTTCAAAAGCGGTGTAAACCGTCACTTCCTGTGCTGCATAAGCATTACCCGCTAATAGAGTAACTAATGCTGCGAGTGATCCTTTCATAAAACGGTTTTTCATCATTTTCTCCAGTCAGGCCCGATGCCAAGGTTAGGAATTGCCAAGGTTAAAGTTGTTAAGGCTAGAAGCTCCATCTAGAGGCTTCTATATCCATAAATTCATTTAGGTTGTGAGCACACACTTTTATTTGGTATGCACCAGATAGCGAGTATTAACCTAATCGACTTTTATGACGATTAAATGAACAAAAAATGGCAGTTTCAAGATCGGAAAATTTCTCAACATCAGTGACAAATTTGAATATGAAGCTTTTGTGAAAATAACGTTTTGGCTATTTACGACCGTTTAAATTGGTTGTTAAAGTAACTGTAAATATTGGTATAGTCCAGAATATAAATCACGAGAATTAAACATGAGAAACGAATACCTACTACTGACACCGGGTCCTCTATCTACTTCTGAAACCGTTCGCCAAGCGATGCTAAAAGATTGGTGTACGTGGGATGATGAATACAACAAAGACGTTGTTGAAGTGATTCGTAGCAAGCTAGTGACTTTTGCGACTAAGCAAACGGGTTACACGAGCGTACTAATGCAAGGTAGCGGCACCGCTTCAGTTGAAGCAACAATCGGTAGCGTTATTTCTAAAAGCGGTAAGCTTCTTGTTGTTGACAACGGTGCGTATGGGGCTCGGATTGCTCAAATCGCAGAATACTTAAACATTCCATGCCATGTCGTTTCCCCAGGTGAAACATCACAACCTGACTTGAACGAAATGGAAACGGCATTGGCCATGGATTCAGACATTACTCACGTGGCGATTGTCCACTGTGAAACCACCACTGGCATGCTGAATCCAATTGAAGAGATTGCCAAATTGGCAAAACAGCACAACAAAACCGTCATTCTTGATGCTATGTCGAGCTTTGGTGGCATCCCTATGGATATTGCTGACTTAGGCATCGACTACATGATCAGCTCTGCAAACAAGTGCATTCAAGGGGTACCGGGGTTCGGCTTTGTTATTGCTAAGCAATCAGATCTCGAGAAGTGTAAAGGCCAAGCTCGCTCATTAAGCCTTGATTTGTTTGATCAATGGCACTGTATGGAAAGCAACCATGGGAAATGGCGCTTCACCTCTCCGACTCATACAGTGCGCGCTTTCTACCAAGCTCTACTTGAATTGGAACAAGAAGGCGGCATCGAAGCTCGTCATAGTCGCTACCAAACCAACCAAACCACATTGGTTGCAGGTATGCGTTCTCTTGGCTTTGAACCACTGCTTAATGATGACCTTCACTCACCTATCATTACCTCTTTCTATTCTCCAACTCATAGCGATTACCAATTCAAGGAGTTCTATGACCGTTTGAAAGAACAAGGGTTTGTGATTTACCCGGGCAAGGTTTCAAACGCAGACTGCTTTCGAATCGGTAACATCGGTGAAGTTTACCCGTCAGACATTGAAGCTCTCATTGGCGCTGTAGAAAACGCTATGTACTGGGACATCAAATAATGACGATGACCAATCAAGAGCCGATTCTAAAGGCCACACACTTTCGAAGCGAAGGCGATGTGAACACCACGCCAGCACGCGAAAAATGGAACGAATCGCTAAACGATGATGCGACTCAAGCAATGTTAAAGCGTGACTCTGACGTGTTTCTTCATCAAGCCATGTCAACACCTTGCCTAGACACGCTTGAAGCTGCAGAAGGCATCTACATTCAAGATGCGACGGGCAAGAAGTACATGGACTTTCACGGCAATAATGTTCACCAATTAGGTTATGGCCACCCACATATTATTAATAAAGTGACTCAGCAAATGGCGTCATTGCCGTTTTCACCGCGTCGCTTTACCAATGAGACTGCCGTTCAGTGTGCTGAAAAACTCACACAGATCTGCGGTGGTGATTTGAATCGCGTGTTGTTTGCTCCCGGGGGCACATCCGTTATCGGCATGGCGCTAAAACTTACTCGACATGTCACCAACAATTTCAAAGTAGTGTCATTGTGGGACTCATTCCATGGTGCGTCACTCGATGCAATTTCAGTGGGTGGCGAAGCTTGTTTCCGCGAAGGCATGGGGCCATTAATGGCTGGCGTAGAACGCATTCCACCAGCCGTCTCTTATCGCGGTGCTTTCCCGCTTCGCGATAGTTTTCCATTAAGTGGGAATAACGCTAGCGATTCAAACGAGACTGCATGTGATGTGCACTATGCCGATTACCTAGAATATGTGATTGAAAAAGAAGGCGGTATTGGCGCCTTCATTGCAGAAGCGGTTCGTAACACAGACGTTCAAGTGCCAAGTAAGGCTTATTGGAAGCGCATCCGTGAGATCTGTGACAAACACAACGTCATGTTGATCATCGACGACATTCCAAACGGTATGGGTCGCAGTGGCGAATGGTTCACTCACCAAGCGTTTGATATCGAACCTGACATCCTATGTATCGGTAAAGGTTTTGGCGGCGGCTTAGTACCAATCGCAGCCATGATCACTAAAGACAAATACAACACGGCAGCGCAAGTATCTCTTGGTCACTACACCCACGAGAAAAGCCCAATTGGTTGTGCGGCAGCACTCGCGACCATGGAAGTGATTGAGCAAGAAAACCTACTTGAAAAAGTACAAGCGGACAGCGCATTCGTGCGTGAACAGTTGCTTCAAATGAAAGAGAAGTACCCAGTCATTGGTGACGTTCGCGGCATCGGCCTGCTCTGGGGGGTGGAATTGGTCACCGACCATATCACCAAAACCCGAGCGTTCGATGAAGCAGAAGCCGTACTTTATCAATGTCTGAACGATGGCCTGAGCTTTAAGGTGTCACAAGGTAATGTGATTCAGTTGAGCCCACCATTGATCATCAGTCGCAGCGAACTAGAAGTCGCTCTGTCTGTATTCGAAAAAGCGATAGCAAAAGTCTGCAAAGACTTTGAATACCTTTAAACCATCATTTAGCCAATAACTTAAAACAATCATTCATCTCCCAGAACAACCTGAGCCGGGAGAGAACAGAAATAGGACACGACTATGAACACAACATCACCTATCCAAGCGGTTATCTTTGACTGGGCTGGCACTATCGTTGATTTTGGATCATTTGCTCCAACCAGTATTTTCGTTGAAGCATTCAGACAAGGTTTCGACTTTGATATCGACTTAGCAGAAGCGCGAGAACCCATGGGGATCGGCAAATGGGACCACATCCAAGCAGTTGGTCGAATCCCAGCTGTTAACGCTCGTTGGAATGCTCAATTCGGACGCTCGATGACCAGTGAAGACGTTGATGCGATCTACGCGGCATTCATGCCTCTTCAGAAAGCAAAAGTAGCAGACCACGCAGCACCAATTTTAAACGCGATTGAAGTCGTGAATAACTTAAAAGAAAAGAACGTAAAAATAGGCTCTTGTTCTGGTTACCCACGTGAAGTGATGGATGTGCTAATTCCAGCTGCAGCAGATTACGGTTATCTTCCTGACAACGTAGTTGCAACTGACGACCTACCGCAAGGCGGTCGCCCTGCTCCATTCATGGCACTTAAAAACGTCATTGACCTAGGTGTGACGAACGTCGCTGCGTGTGTGAAAGTGGATGACGCTGCACCAGGTATCGATGAAGGCCACAACGCGGGTATGTGGACGGTAGGCCTTGTATTATCAGGGAACGAAGCCGGCTTAACCTACCAAGAATATGTGGATGCCGACGAAGCGACACTTGCAGCTGCGCGAGAAAAAGCAAGCATTAAGCTAAACAAATCAAACCCGCACTACCTGATCGATACCATCGCCGACTTACCTAGAGTGATTGCAGATATCGAAAAGCGTTTGTTAGCCGGTGAGCGCCCGTAACAGCTAAAGCTCCGCTCCACCCTACAACTCAGACTATGTAGCCATATAATCCGTTCACACAAAAAGATGAAACCTCGTACCGCCTTAAAATGATACGAGGTTTCATCGTTTCCAACATTTAAGACAACAATTGATCAACAAAAAGGCTATAAATAGCGCCTTGAAAACTATGAATACCAACAATCCGATTGACTATCATACGCAATCAGACTAACAATACATTAGTAGTTCCTTAAAAGTTCTACCTGAATCAACGCCTTGATTTACTTACGGTCGCAGTGTCTTAGCCAGTAAGTTATCGCTTTACAGGTCAGTTCAGATAACAATAAAAATTAATCCAAGGATAAGATTATGAAAAAACTTTCTAAAATCATGTGTGCTGTCGTCGCAGCTTCCGGCTTAGCGGCAGCACCTTCTATTGCTGCAACCACTTATGTTGGTGCAAAAGTGGGCATGGGTTGGCTGGATAGCGCATGCGTAAGCGGTGAAAAGTGTGATGATGATGCAATTGGTGCAGGGATATACTCTGGCTATAACTTCACAGACAGACTAGGTGTTGAGTTAAGTTCTGATTTCTTAGGTGACTACAAAACGAGCTTTTCCAAAAATGGGGTTACAAGTAACTTTAGCGACCCTCTAATCGCTATCTCACTAACGCCAATGTACCGCCTACCAGTACAACAAGAGTTCGATGTATTCTTCAAAGCTGGTCCTGCTTACATCTCGCACGGCGGTGAAACAGACGTTGTTCTTTCAGCCGGTATCGGTCTAGAGAAGCAACTTTCCTCAGATTGGGCTGTTCGTGTTGAGTACCAATACTTCGATGATTTCGATGACAACTATGTTCAAGACTTAAACTCTAACTTTGTTACCGTTGGCCTTAGCTACAACTTTGGTACAGGTAACACAACGGCTTCAGCAGCAGCCGCTTCTGCAGCCGTTGTAACACAGGCTCCTGCAGAGCCAATTGCCGAACCAGAAGTCGTTGTTGTTGAAGAAGTTGTGGTTACTAAAGCTAAAACTGAAAGCTTCTCTCAAGGTATGTTTGAGACAAACAGCACTGAATTATCTTCAGAAGGCAAAACTGCATTAATACCATTAGTTGAAGTACTGCAAGCTCACCCTCAATCATCAGTTAATGTTGTTGGTCACACTGATTCAACAGGTGCAGCAGAGTACAACATGATGATCTCTAAGAAGCGTGCTGCTGCTGTAGCCGCATACATTGAAGAGCAAGGCATTGCAGCTGACCGCATTGCAGCTTCAGGTGAAGGGGAAGAAAACCCTGTAGCATCAAACGCTACAGCTGAAGGTCGTGCGCAAAACCGTCGTGTTGACGCAACGATCCCAAGCTTCGAATACCAAGAAAAAGCGCAAATGGAAGAAGTTATCGTAGAAACTGCTGAATAATAGCACTCTACCTTAATTAAAATAATAAGGGCGGAGCACTTTCAAGTGCTCCGCCCTTTTCTTTATCAGGCTCTCCATATATGCCGTCAGCTATAAGTAGAAGCCGTAAAAATCAGTCTACCGCCAAGCTGTACAGTCAGAGACTAGACTATTTCCCAGCTGTGGGTCATCTCTACACCAGCACCCAGCATTAAGCATACTGAACAGTACTTTTCTAATGAATCCGCACAGACCTTAGCTACAAGCTCGGGATCAAGATCATCACCAGATACTTCAAAATGAATATTAATTACAGTGAAAATTTTTGGTGCCGTTTCACGACGTGTCGTTTCAAGTTTTGCATTACAGCCTGTGATGCTTTGGCCTGCAGATTTCAAGCCATCAACCACATCAACAGAGCTACAACCGCCAGCCGCCATTAACACCATTTCCATAGGGCTTGGCGCGGTAGCACCGCCACTGCCATCCATAACGACAGAGTGACCTGATTGAGATTGACCTAGGAATTTAAAGCCTTCGACCCATTTAACTTCTGCTTGCATGTTGTTCCTTAGATGTACGGAAACCGCCATCATTATCTATTATATCAATAATGGACACCCTACTACTGGCAGCATTTATGAGCAAGATTTTCTGTTTGAGATATTTTTTTTATGAATAGTGTAATTTTTTCCATCTAAACCCTGTCTCTATTCGTACATTCAAAATCGAATGAAAAGACGTCAAGATGAGGTATCTATGAATAAATTATCTAAAATATTGGTATCACTCGTGGTTGCGCTACCACTGATTTCGCTGTTTGTGAGCCAGACTGGCACTGCCAATACAATGGATAAAGCGATGGATTCAGGTAAAAGTGAAATCGCGACACTGGCTGGTGGTTGTTTTTGGTGTACAGAATCCGACCTAGAAAAACTGACCGGCGTCACCGACGTTATCTCTGGTTATTCCGGTGGTGAATTAGAAAATCCAACCTACAAACAAGTTTCCTCGGGTAAGTCTGGACACATCGAAGTGATCAACGTGACTTACAATCCCGATGTCGTTAGCTATGAGCAGGTACTTGACCAATTCTTCAGACACATCGATCCTACCGATGATAAAGGCTCATTCGTAGATAGAGGTCCTCAATATCGACCTGCTATTTTCTATCATAACCAAGAGCAAAAAGACGTTGCTCAGAATTTCATGATGGAAATAGACAAAGCTCAGATCTTTGGTGAGCCACTAAAAACAGAGCTGATCAAGTTTGAAAAATTCTGGCCAGCAGAAGAATACCATCAAGATTATTACAAGAAGAGTAAGGTTCGTTATAACTACTACCGCTACGCTTCTGGTCGTGATCAGTACCTAGATAAAATCTTCGGTGATGATAGAAAAGAAAATCCGAAAACGATCCGCCAAATCATCGATGGCAAAAATGCGACAGCTAATGCTAAAACATACACCAAGCCGTCTGATGCAGAGATCAAAGCATCTCTAACTTCACTGCAATACGATGTCACACAAGACGACGCAACAGAGCGCCCATTTGACAACAAATACTGGGATAACAAGCAAGAAGGTATTTACGTTGATATCGTAACGGGTGAGCCTTTGTTCTCTTCAAAAGACAAATACAAGTCAGGTACAGGTTGGCCGAGCTTTACACAACCAATCAGCGAAGCTTATGTGGTAACAACTACTGACTACAAGCTACTTTACCCAAGAACAGAGGTTCGCAGTAAATTTGGTGACTCTCACCTAGGGCATGTATTTAAAGATGGTCCAAAGCCAACAGGTTTACGCTACTGCATGAATTCAGCCGCTATGCGCTTTATCCCAGCAGATAAATTGGCTGAGGAAGGCTACGAAGAATATGTAGAAATGTTCGAAGGCTAAGAACTCAGAAACTGACTATAAACCTCTGAACCTCTAAAAACCAAAGCCAGCATATTCGCTGGCTTTGTTTTTCTAACGCACTAACAAGAAGGGTTAACTTAACCCGTTAACATTATTAGCCCGTTAACACAGTATCTTCGGGGTATTTCAACAAGGAAGGTTCTGGACGAGCTAACATGTACGCCAAAGTGAGAGGACCAATACGCCCAATCACCATAACGACAATCATGATGTATTTACCCGGCTCAGTCAGGTTTGCGGTTAAGCCCGCTGTTAGGCCAACGGTTGCAAAGGCAGAAATGACCTCAAACATCACGCGGTCAAACGCGGCTTGCTCAGTAAGCATTAACAAAAACATCGCAGTGGTTAATAACGCCCCACTGACCACAATAATGGCCAAAGACTTTGTTACCGCTTGCCAAGTCACGGTGCGCTTAAACATCACGACATGCTTTTTCTGACGCAAGAATGTCCAAGTTGCAACAAATGCAACCGCGAAAGTCGAAACCTTAATACCACCACCAGTGGAAGTCGAACCTGCACCAATCAACATCAGTACTATCATCACCAATAATGCCGGTTGCGTATACTGAGACAAGTCCACACTGTTGAAACCAGCGGTACGAGCACTCGCCGACTGGAAAAATGCCGCTAACCACTGACCTTGTGCCGATAACCCTTCCATAGTCGCTGAGTTATTCCTCTCCAACAACCAAAACATCACCGTACCAACCAACAATAGCGCTGGTGTCGCTGTTAACATAATCTTGGTATGTAAATGCAAGTGTTGGAAACCTTTACGCCAGTTACTCGATAAGTCGCCGACGACTGTAAAACCAAGTCCACCAAAAATAAACAAACCTGCTAATGTAAATATCACCAGTGGGTCGTCAACAAAGCTCATCATACTGTCTGAAAACAGTGCAAAGCCTGCGTTATTGAATGCGGAAATCGCGTGAAATAACGCGAAAAAGCTCCCTGTTGCCCATCCCATTTCAGGCACCCAGCGGAAACAGAGCAATACAAACCCGACAAACTCCGCCACCAATGCAAAGATGATGATCTTCTTCACTAACTTACGAAGGTTAATCTTACGATCTTGTCCAAGTGCTTCTTTTGCCAATGCTTGTTGTTTAAGGCTTAATCGGACACCAAACATATAGAGCAGTACCGCAGACAGGGTCATCTGCCCTAACCCACCCACTTGCATCAAGAACATCAGTAAGATTTTTCCTGCCAAGGTGAAGTGCTGACCAGTATCGACAACACCTAAACCTGTCACACTGATCGCTGACGTGGCAGTAAACAGTGCATCCGTAAAGCTTAGCCCTGTCACCGAGAACACAGGCAGCGTCAACAAGATTGCTGAGGGGATAAGAACACCTAAGAAGCTCGTAAGGATAATCTTAGGTTCAGAGCCTTTGCGTGGCTTCTTATCACTTTTAAGGGTGTAGAAAGTACCTTTTCGTTTTACCGAATTCATACTGTTACCTTACTTACCGATTGCCAATTACCAATTGCGTAGCTTTCTAGATAAAGTCTCTTTCGGCCCAGCGATGATCACCACATCCCCAATTTCTAAACTCACATCCAGTTCTGGTGCTTTCGTTAAATTCGGGCCTCGCTTAAAGCCAAGTACCTCAACACCATTTTCTTTACACAGCTTAAGGTCACCAAGTTTCTTACCCAACAAATTAGAACCAATAACGATTTCCGTCATCGCTAAGCCACTGCCAAGGTCGATAAACTCAAGAACGCGTCTATCCAACATTTTACGCGCGACACGAATACCCATATCTCGCTCCGGCATGATGATATGGTCAGCACCAATCTTAGAGAGGATCTTGCCGTGGAACTTATCATTCGCCTTAACCCAGACTGCCTTTGCGCCTGACTCTTTAACGACCAAGGTCGTTAGAATACTGGAATTAACATCAGAGCCAATCGACACCATCACCATGTCGTATTCATCGAGCCTTAACTCTTTAACTGTCTCTTCGCTTGTACAGTTCGCAACAATCGCTTGAGAAACAAGAGCCGCCGCATCTTTCACTCGCTCTTCATCAATATCAACGGCGAGTACCTGTGAGCCTGAACTTTGTAGCTCTTTACAGACAGAGAGACCAAAACGTCCCAAGCCAATAACTGCATATTGTTTGTCACTCATTTATTACTCCACTTACAAAGCTACGTAGCATCGAAAACAAATAATGAAATTGTCTTCATACAAAAAAACGACTATATATCCATATAGAGATACAATTGTCAGCTAATCGCTTGATTTATAAAGGTAGAGAACAAAAGTGATTTCTGCTAATTTCTAACCCACTATTTCTGCGGCAGTACACACAATGAATGAATTCATAACCCAAGTACAAACCTACATTAACCAGAGCCATAGTGATTGGGCAAACAGCGTCCTATTCATCACTATTGCGAGCTTTCTCGCTTGGGTCGCTTGGCGAATTATCCATAATCGCTTAGAAATTCTGGTTCAGAAAACCCCATTCCACTGGGATGACCTACTGCTAGAGGCGCTAAAAACACCTGTCAGTACATTACTCTGGTGTTGGCCTGCAACTGTCTCTGTGGGGTTAATCCTTCAAGATCAGTTTGGCAATGAAATTAATTGGTTAAAAACACTTAAGCACATATTAATTATCTGTACCTTCGTTTGGTTTACCTTGCGAATGATCACCAACACTGAAGCGTACGTCTTAGAACAGAAGACCAGGGACGAAACCACAGTGCAAGCTATCGCGAAAGTCGCTCGCTTGTTCTTTATGGTGATGGGCGGCCTGACCATCATGCAGGCGTTTGGGCTTAGTCTTTCCGGCTTACTGACCTTCGGTGGTGTGGGTGGCTTGATCGTCGGTTTGGCAGCAAAGGATCTACTGTCGAATTTCTTTGGCGGCATGATGATTTACTTCGACCGTCCCTTTAAAGTCGGTGACTGGATACGATCTCCGGATCGTCAAATCGAAGGTACCGTCGAACGCATTGGTTGGCGCATGACCATCATTCGCACTTTTGATAAGCGACCTTTATACGTGCCAAATTCGGTATTCAGTAACATTGTGGTGGAGAACCCATCAAGAATGTTGAACCGCAGAATCAATGAAACCTTCGGTCTTCGTTATCAAGATGCAGACAAGCTAGCTCTAATTGTTGATGAAGTTAGATCCATGCTCGAAACACACCCTGACATTGATGCAAAACAGACGCTGATCGTTAACTTTGATAAGTTTGGTCCATCAACCCTTAATTTCTTTATCTACACCTTCACCAAAACGGTTAACTGGGTTAGATACCACGAAGTTAAGCAAGATGTCCTGCTGCAGGTGTTGGCGATTATTCATAAGCACAATGCTGATATCGCCTTCCCAACACAAACGCTCAAGATCGATCCTCAAGATTTTGGCGAAGCTCAAGGTATGGTCATTTCCAACTCAGAAGGTCATTAAGAAGCACATCTATATTGCTTATCGTTTATAGCTTGTCGTTAAGTCGATGGGTTATCGATAAGTAAACAGAGTGAAGCGTGGTAACATGGCGCCAGTATTCAAATACACCTAATTACCACTCTATGATTTTACCTGTGATCCTAGCTGGCGGCTCCGGAAGTCGCCTCTGGCCTCTGTCTCGCGAACTTTACCCTAAGCAATTTCTCAATATTGCTGGCGAACAATCAATGCTTCAGCAAACGCTTCAACGCTTGCAAGGTCTTGAGGACTATCTAACGGATAGCAAGTGCGCAGCTCCATTCATTATCTGTAATGAAGAACACCGCTTTATTGCCGCTGAACAAGCTCGATCGGCTAACATCCAACATAGTGGTATTCTGCTAGAGCCTGTCGGTCGAAACACGGCTCCAGCCATCGCATTAGCGGCATTACAAGCCTTAGGTAAATCAACCAATAATGAGCAGGATGCATCAGACCCGATCTTATTAGTACTGGCTGCTGATCATCACATCGCTAACACCTCTGAATTCCAACAAGTGATCAGTCGTGGTGTTGATTACGCGAAGCAAGGCAAACTGGTGACATTCGGCATAACACCCAACGCGCCAGAAACGGGTTATGGCTATATCAAGCAGGGAGAACCTCTTTCCCCTCTTGTTCAAGCTGACTCACGCATTACAGAGCAGTCAACCCATCACGCCTATACCATTGATTGCTTCGTTGAAAAGCCTGATAAAGCAACTGCAGAAGAATACATCCGCTCAGAGCAATACTTGTGGAACAGCGGCATGTTCATGTTTAAGGCATCCCGCTACCTTGAAGAACTCTCTCAACACCACCCAGAAATATTAGCGGCTTGTCAGTTAGCTCTTTCAAAGCAAAATACCGACCTCGACTTTATCCGCATAGACGCTGAAGCATTCAAAAACAGTCCGAGCGACTCTATCGATTATGCCGTGATGGAAAAGACCTCACACGCCGCAGTGATCCCGATGGACGTTGGTTGGAATGATATTGGTTCGTGGTCTGCTATCTGGGATGTAAGCGAAAAAGATGAGCACAATAACGTCATTGAAGGCGATGTATTAACCGTCGATTCTCAACACAACTACATCCATGCGGAAAATAAGCTGGTTGCGACTGTAGGTGTCGACAATCTGATCATTGTCGAAACCAAAGACGCGATATTAGTTGCGAATAAAGACAAGGTTCAGGGCGTGAAATCGATTGTAAGCCAACTGAATCAAGCGGGTCGAACAGAACACATTCACCACCGAGAAGTCTTTAGGCCTTGGGGTAAATACGATGTGGTCGATCTAGGTAAGCGTGACAAGGTAAAGCGTATCACCGTAAAAGCGGGACATAAGCTTTCACTACAGATGCATCACCATAGAGCAGAACATTGGGTAGTAGTGGCTGGCACTGCGAAAGTGATCAACAACGAGAAAACCTACCTCGTCGAAGAAGATCAATCTACTTACATTCCGTTGGGCCATATTCACAGCCTAGAGAACCCTGGAGACTCACCTCTTGAAATGATTGAAGTTCAAACTGGCAGTCACTTAAGTGAAGACGATATCATTCGATGGCTTGGCTCAAGTGGTGATTGGTCGTGATAACCGAGAAACGTCCCTTTCATTACAAGAAGCCATGACCAAAGGCTTAATCGAGTCTGGAATAACCGTCGTTGACCTTGGAATGACAGGGACTGAAGAAGTCTACTTTGCAACTCGCCACCTTGGCGCCATTGGCGGAATCCAAATTACGGCAAGCCACAACCCAATCAATTACAACGGAATGAAATTAGTAGGTGTAGACGCTAGCCCGATAAGTCAAAACAGTGGGTTAGATGAAATCAAACGACGCATTAAAATACTCAATCAAGAACTGAACTGCAATTTACCGTTCGTTCATGCACAACCAAGTAACTCTAGTAGATCGACCAGTATTCTCGCCCCTTATGTAGACCACCTACTCTCTTATATATCTCCTTCTGAGCTTTCACCTATGAAAATTGTGGTGAACGCAGGGAACGGTGTCGCAGGACATGTCATTGATGCTTTGGAGAAGAAATTTAACGAACTCAGTGCCTCTATCACCTTCATCAAGGTTCACCATACTCCTGACGGAAATTTCCCTAATGGTATTCCCAATCCATTGATTATAGAAAACCAAATAGCGACTCGAAATGCTGTGCTAGAACATTCGGCCGATCTAGGAATTGCGTGGGATGGTGATTTTGACCGCTGCTTTTTCTTTGATGAAAAAGGCAATTATATTGAGGGTTACTATATTGTCGGGTTGCTCGCTGAAGCATTTTTATTAAAAGAGCCTAACGCCACTGTATTGCACGATATGCGTATGACATGGAACACGATTGAAATCGCTCACAAACGTGGTGGAAAAGCGATTGGGATTAAAGCAGGACACGCACTTATCAAAGAGAAGATGCGAGAATTAAACGCTGTGTACGGTGGTGAAATGAGTGCGCACCATTATTTCCGTGATTTTGGGTATTGCGATTCAGGAATGATTCCTTGGCTCTTAGTGATTGAACTAATCGGTGAGACTCAACAATCTCTTCATCAATTGACCAGTTCTAGTATGGATAAATTCCCTTCTTCGGGAGAGATCAATCGCAGAGTATCCAACCCAGAGGAAGTCATGGCTTGTGTGTTATTGCACTACCGAGATAATGCCGTTGAGATCGATCACACAGACGGGATTAGCATGAATATGGACACATGGCGCTTCAACTTAAGAAAGTCTAATACCGAGCCATTAATACGCCTTAATGTAGAAACCAGACAAGATAGAGCTTTGCTATCACTTAAAGTCGACGAGCTACTGTCTTTTCTTATTTAAGAGTCCAAGGCGCTTTCCGTTTAAAACTAAAATCCACAAAAAAGCCCTTACTAGCGATTGCTAATAAGGGCTTTGAATTTTCAGCAGCTTAATCGCCGACTGTAATATGCAATAATCAGTCTATTTGTTACGACGTGCTTCAACAGCATCTGCTAGTTGGCGAAGTACTGTTTCAGTATCTTCCCAACCGATACATGCGTCAGTAACAGATTGGCCGTATGTCGCCGCTTTACCGTCAACTAAATCTTGGCGACCTTCAACAAGATGAGATTCAATCATCACACCAAAGATGGCTTTGTCACCGCCTGAGATCTGTGCACTTACGTCATCAGAAACGTTCATTTGGCGCTTGAACTGCTTTGAGCTGTTCGCGTGGCTGAAGTCAATCATCACCTTCTGTGGAAGACCTGAAGCTTCTAGCTCTTCTTTAATCTTACCAACGTGCTCTGCGCTGTAGTTTGGCTCTTTACCACCACGTAGGATGATATGACAGTCAGGGTTACCTGCTGTTTCAACGATAGCTGAGTGGCCGTATTTAGTTACCGACAAGAAGTGGTGAGAAGCGCTTGCAGAGCGAATTGCATCTGTTGCGATTTTGATGTTGCCATCCGTACCATTCTTGAAGCCAACTGGGCAAGATAGGCCTGAAGCCAGTTCACGGTGAACTTGAGATTCTGTCGTACGTGCGCCAATTGCGCCCCAGCTGATTAAGTCAGCAACGTATTGCGGCGTGATCATATCTAAGAATTCACTCGCAGTAGGCATTCCCATATCAGTTAGGTCAAGTAGTAACTTACGTCCTAGACGAAGACCGTCATTTAGTTTGAACGTGTCGTTCATGTACGGGTCATTGATTAGACCTTTCCAGCCAACAGTGGTACGTGGTTTTTCAAAGTAAACACGCATTACAATTTCAAGGTTATCGCCTAGTTCGTCGCGTAGTACTTTCAAACGTTTACCGTACTCAAGCGCAGCTTCTGTATCATGAATAGAACATGGGCCAACAATAACAAGTAAGCGATCATCGCTATCTTCTAAAATATTGTGGATCGCTTTGCGGCTTTCAAAGGTTGTAGAAGAAGCAATTTCTGTCGCTGGAAACTTTTCTAAAACAGCAACAGGGGGTAATAACTCTTTTACTTTGTTAATTCTTACATCATCAGTCTGGAACATTGCTTACTTCTTCCTATTTTCTATCCTTGAGGCTGAATGCACGTTATCTCACGTCACTTTCCATCAGCATTTATCTTCTTGTTCCCTGTAACTTAACTAGTAAAAACCACAGTTTCAATCACTAATTAAAAAAAAACGCAATTTATTTTGTGTTTTATATTTAAAACACCCCGTATAACATTATTTACACGCTATCGATTGCGCAGTTATCAGACACAGTAAGAACACAGCTCTTCAAACTATCCTGGCTAGATAATGTCTTACGCAACGATAGATAAAAGCTCTTTACCACACTACAGCCTTTACAAAACGCATACACAAAAAATAGAGAGCTAAAGACTTTTCGTCACATAGAGAAAAATGGGAACTAGCACCACAACCTTGGTTTGGATGTTACTCATCGAAGAATAGAACCGATCAAATTTGGCAATTTCTGCGCAGGAACGGTATATGGAGAATTGTACAGGCGAAACAACAGAAGATGTGACGACGAAAGAAACGAAGAACAGCTAACTGGTTGATAAGATTGCTATCGCGACCTTACCTTGGCCTCGATCGTCTTGTGAAAAGCCTCAAAGCGATGTGCCCTTCAAACTCAATTACACAATTTATTTAATAAAGTGGCTTCGGGCTTGTTCAACACTCGGGATTTAGTGTTGGCTGCGCAACACCCTAGCCCTTATTTGTTATAGCTCAGCGATGTGCGAAAGAGTTTCCGGATGACGCTGAACCAATTTTAGAAGGGTCACAGCTTGTCCATTTGGTGCGCTACGCCCTTGTTCCCAGTTTTCTAATGTTCGGGATGATGTATGCAGTAAACGCGCAAACACACCACGCGACATATTAAACTGTTCACGGATACTCACGATTTCATTAGGTGAAATATCTAACTCACTGATATCGTTAACTTGATGAGTTTTAAGAGTGAGTTTACCCTCTGAATGCTCTTTAGCCTCAACAAGAGCAGTACTTAACTCTGCAAATAGGTCACGATTGCTCATTACGCCACGCCTCCATAAAAGCCTTTAATTGTTTCTTTTGATCTGCAGTTAAATCGGACATTTCATTCTTGCCATAAATTGTCAGCAAGTAGAAACGACGCTTTTCATCGAGGAACTAATAGATAACACGAGAGCCGCCACGCTTGCCCTTACCTTTACTTGCAACTCGAATCTTTCGCAAACCACCTGTACCTTGAATCACGTCCCCCTGTTTTGGGTTAGACATTAACTCAGCTTGAAAAAGCCTAAACTCATCATCGCTGAGATATTCATTACGGTACTTTTCAAATATGGTCGATTCGACAAATACACTTTTCATACACAGAGTATACGCAAGTGACGTACACATAGCAAAACTATACGTGATTAACGTAGTTATGACTTTTCAGAAGGTGAATCTGACCTGAGCTATAACGCCTGCATACCCACAGCCAAAAACGAAACTTGCATCCACACCTGCACATTATTGTGGCAGCAGGCCAATACGATGCGTCAAGACAAACGTGGCACAAAGGCAACAAGCATTACCCTTTTAACGCGTTTGCTTTGGCCAAAGTATGGCGAGCAAGAATGCTAGAGACAGTTAATCAACACCCAAGGTTGTGGCTGCCGAGTAGCATACCCAAACAATGGGTGGTCGATTGTAGGCAGGTTGGTTACGGTCAGTCGCCGCTCAACTATTTGTCGCGCTATCTCTATCGCGGTGCGTTGGAGTGAGCC
This sequence comes from Vibrio sp. 10N.247.310.17, assembly GCF_041466605.1. Classification (NCBI taxonomy): domain Bacteria; kingdom Pseudomonadati; phylum Pseudomonadota; class Gammaproteobacteria; order Vibrionales; family Vibrionaceae; genus Vibrio; species Vibrio sp. 10N.247.310.17. The sequence continues at coordinate 22,894 of NZ_JBFSTC010000059.1, forward strand.
GACCCACCTGGCCGAAAGGCATTTGATAATAAGGAGAATGGCATTGACGAAAACAGAGAAGATGTGACGACGAAAGAAACGAAAAACGGCTAACTGCTTGATAAGATTGCTATCGCAACCTTATCTTGGCCTCGCTCGCCTTGAGAAAAGACTCAAAGCGATGTGCCCTTCAAATGCAATCGTACAATTTACTTAATAAAGTGGCTTCGGGCTTGTTCAACACATGGGATTTAGTGTTGGCTGCGCAACACCTTAATCCTTATTTGTTAGTTGCGTTCTTGCCACTCCGAACGCAACACCCCATATTTCACTGAATCGTAATACTCGCCTTCATAATAACGTACTTTTCTTAGCCTCGCTTCTTGCTGAAAACCCAACTTCAACGCCAGAGACATCATGCGAGGATTACCTGACCATGTTGTCAAACCGACCCTTTCGATTCTGTTATTTTTGAACAAGTAAGAGATCCATTGAGGAAGAGCCAAAGCGGCGATACCTTGACCCCAATAATTTGAATCGTAGATTACCACACCAGCTTCAAGCCAATGAGTTTCTTCACATTCCCAGTAACTGCTGACTGTTCCTATCGGGTTATCATCAACAGTGATTAACTGTAAATCTAAACCGCTTAACAACCGTTGAAACGAAGACTTTTCAAACTGCTTTAACGAAGGGTGACAATAAGGAAAATACGGACCATTGAACTTAGTCCATGCGTCGTTTGAAGTTACTAAAGCATGAATTAATTCCAATTCATTCGGTTTTGCTGGTCTCATGCTTACTCGTTTTTCTTCCATGATACTTCCCTATTCTTTGAAGCAAACTAACGAATGACATGGATTCCCCCTCCCGAGGAGCTGCCACACTGATGTGGTACTTAATTGCACCGGAGGCACCATGTCTGATTATTCTTATTTCTGCGGTATCGACCTAGCTAAAAACCACTTTAGTCTTCATGCCGTAGACCAAAATGGTAAGGTCATACTTCATAAGTCAGTAACCCGCTCTAAACTGCTGACTACAATAGCAAATATGCCACTCATGCGTATAGGTGTTGAAGCGTGTGGTGGTACACATTATTGGGTAACAACACTCAATAAACTCGGTTACGACGCATGAATTATGGATGCTGGCTTTGCGCGTGTTGGAGTGAGCCGACCCACCTAGCCGAAAGGCATTGATAATAATGAGAATGGCATTGACGAAATCAGAGGAGATGTGACGACGAAAGAAACGAAAAACAGCTAACGGGTTGATAAGATTGCTATCGCAACCTTATCTTGACCTCGCTCGCCTTGAGAAAAGCCTCAAAGCGGTGCACCCTTCAAGTTCAATCGTACAATTTACTTAATAAAGTGGCTTCGGGCTTGTTCAACACTTGGGATTTAGTGTTGGCTACGCAACACCTTAATCCTTATTCGTTGAAATTAATGACGCGACTGTATCAGGTAAGCTTTTATCCGCTGATGAGTAAACTCTGTCAATATCATCTGTAACTACAATTTGATCCAAAAGCTCAAGCTCTTCAATATCTTCAGCTAACTGATTAGGGTCAATATGAAATGAGAATGATTGCCCAGATTTTAGCTCTTGCCTCGAGTTTGGCTGAGATGTTATAGCATCACGCTGATAAAAAATTCGTTGTCCATTTGTAAGCTGGACTAGAGTACTGCCCAAAAAGACTGTATTAGTTGAGTGATTTTGGACACTAACAGCTAAAAACCATTTGGTACTTCCATGAGCATCAGGAACCAAAGCCCCTGTTGTTTTTATTTGAATATTTGGTTTTTCTAGTGTATTTATTTTCAGTTGTTCACTTGAGGTTTTCCCCTCTATTGACTCAACACCTTTTTCCTTGAATATCAGATCAACAACTGTCTTTGTTAAATGAAGTAGAAACAACTCCCGAAACTCATGAACAGATGGGTAATATTGTAATAATCCGGAATGCTTTAATGACTCAATATAATCAGATAACCGTCTATACTCTTCTTGCATATTCTGTGGTATCGGTTGTTGAGATAGGTATAAAGAAACTTTTGCACCTTTATTTCTTAAGCCTTCAATTTCCTCTACTGTGCCTGATGCATGAGTATCTGTTGGTGTTCCCAACTTACTCCAAAAAATACCGATCCCAAAATCGGCATCTTCTACCATTTGCTGGTTTAGTATTTTCTGAGGATGCATTCCCATCTCTGGCTGTGAATGGGTCTCCCACTTTACTAAGTCAACAGTAGCACCAAGCGCATCGCCAATTTGAGCGTTCCACCGCTGGATAACTTCTGTCGCAGCTTCCCGTTCATTCGAGACATCCCCAGGCGACATTAATAAACATTTAAATTGTATAATTGATTTAGCCATAGATTCCTTCTTCGTTATAACATTTTAATATCGTGCAAACACAAATTCACCCAGCCAATGTATCAAAAAGGTTGCTTATAACCAACTGAATGCTATGCATTTAATATAAAATCGGGTCTCAACATTCAGCGCAAAAACGTGCAAGCACACATTGCCATCAATGTAGGGCACGTTATCATTCTTAGTCACTCACCAATGCACTTACTATTCAACAATTTAACATCAACACCCTCGTTAAATTCGTGCTCATTCAGTGTTAAAAACCACTCTTTCTAAAGTCATTAATTATTCAATAAACTGCCTGTGTGTACAGGTCACTGAGGGGGAAGCTAAAGCTAGTCGATTCTGAACTCGTCATTAATGAACATGGTGGATGACTAATAATTAATAATGAAGACAGGAGCGTTGAGGAAAGGTGTTAAGGGGGCAATATTACAGCTACAGCGACTCTTGTGGGTTAAATTAGAAAGGCAAGATTCAGTTCTTGCCTCTGTATTGAGTGTTCCTCAGAAAACCACAACAACTCGTCACTTATTTGGATGGGATGTTGATTTATGACTGTGAGATGCGACTAGGGCTAATAGTCATATTTAAGCGGTTGCACCACAGAATCTAAGCCCTCAATTTTGAGAGCTAAACATAACTGCATTAAATCGCCCAACTCACCTTGCGGGAAGCCCTTTTTATCGAACCAATGTCAAGTATTTTTCTTCGGGAAATGATTTTTTGCTTCAGAGCCTCTATCAAAATAGCAATCTCGTTATACATCATCGCAAAATCAATAGCACTAGAAAAAGAAAGGTGCCGATATTGGTATCTTTGAAGATTAAAGCCTTCTAGGAAATGGCTGTTGATGGTTGAGAAGTCTCTCCACAATAGCTCTAATGATTGACTTGAGCAGATCACAACGGTCATCAGCATTAGCACTATCAAACATCAATCGTTTAAGAAGCCCCGATCCGATACAGTGGTCTTCTATAATATCATTTACCCACTGGTGTTCTTTAGAGTTAGTCTTAATATCGAGCTGAGTTATCAACCCCTCTTCTAGACAGATGTCTGTGACTTCGTTACGTAAGATAGCTAGCTTAATCTCTTTATCGCTGAGTAACGCCCTTCCCAAGGGAGTAGTAGGAACTTTTCGCATGTTTTTTCTTAAACATACATAATTTGTGAATAGCACCAAACTATTTGTTCTGTACGTGACTCACGTTTTGTCCAAAAGATAGATAGCAACTATTAGCTCAAACTGATAGCTGTTGCATTCTACTTGTAAGTCGCCCTCCTTTCTGAGCTTTCATTTCCACCTTACAAACCAAATTCTGCATGAAATCATACAGAGAAGCTGTTTCTTCATTTGAAGCATCAACGGCATCCATCCCCTTGATTAATCGATTGTATTGCCTATTCATTTGCTTGGTATCACCGACTTCATAAGCGTGGAGCCATTTATTAGCTTGATTGATCATCTTATGCAGATGCTTCTCTTGTAACTTGAGATCCTCTTGCTTACGTGCTGATTTCACTTGCCAAGTGGGGACTCTTTTTCTCGCCTCACCACTGTATGGCTTTAGAGGTTTATAGACACGGTTATCGACACCAACTGCTTCAAGCACTGCGGTATTAAAAGCACTTTTAAATAAACGGGTAGTAGATTTACGCTGTAGCTCAGATAGGTAAGTGAGATCCTCTGTGAATTTACCGACCACAATATGCATGTGGTCACCACTGCCCTTGACCGTTTTGGCTTGCTGCTGCCGATGAACAACCGCTCTAACGATAGAAGACAACTGATGTGTTGATACATTGAGATGAGAAGCTAGGTTGACCATCAATATCTTTAAGATCTGCCGCCATTGATTTTCATCAGGGCGTATTCCTTTCGGCAGAGTACACACGAACTCTACAGATTGAGTCGGCGGACGCCCGCCCTTCCGTTTAGCGGCTTGTTTGAGTTTATAACGCTCACAATTACGCAAGATATTGAGCGATTGCTTCTCAGAGCCGTGTATGTTGATGATATTTTCAGTTTGTCGATGATTGCGATGACTCGCATTCATTAAATAGTGTTCACGTGCTATCACATCGCGCGTGGCTTCGGTGATGACCGTCCAATTCTTAAGCATGTTTTTCTCAACTATACTAATTTTCATAGTTAAAACAAAACCATGCAATTCGGGCTGTGTAGTCAAGATAGGGAAACCTGCCCTCAACTTCGTTGGCTAGGTTTCCCCGTATCTTGTAAGAGGGAGACCCTCTTAACTCCCGAAATTTTTATCATTGAGAAACCAATGAGATACAACAAATTATGCGATAATTTTAATTTTCCTATTGCTTTGTTATTTAAATAGATCGAGCTTTAAGAAAAAGAACAATGCAAAATAATTATTCTTATAAAGTCAGTAGAGACTCTAAACCTGCACCTGAACAACAACTTGAATTGGATCTAGGCTTATCAAAGCAACAGATGCTCAAAGCTCAACAATATATTGATACACGTTACTTCTCTATTGATGAGATCAACGACATCTTACATTTGTTCGAAACCTGCGGTCATCGACATGAAGTGAAGATGCTAATTCGAAATATTCACAACTGGAGTGATTACCCAAACACTGAAATGGGCTCACTACTTCTATATGCTGATAAAAAGTCTCGCAGTGGAATCTTTACGCTGATGGACAAATTTGCAGAGGGTAAATCGTTAGACCAACTTCTAAATCAAGACTTCCTCTATGAGCAATTCTAATGACATCACTGAAATGCGGTTTCCTGATATAAAAATTGGAGGGAATGGGCAATCTATCGTGCTGAACACTGCCGAGAACTTAAATGCACTACTTGAACTTTCTGGCTATGAAGTGCGGATTAATAAAATGAATCTAGAACCAGAGCTCCTCCATAGTGGGGTGTGCATTGGTAGCCCAGACATTATTCGAAGTAAGCTGATTTCATTGTCTTCTGTTTGTGGTTTGCCTAAGGCAGCCATTGACGATCATCTAGCTGCAATTGCGCAGGCAAATTCTTATCACCCAGTTGTTGACTGGCTTGATGGATATGAATGGGACAAAGAGTCCCGAGTAGATAAAGTAATAGCTTGTCTAAGATCAAAGGACGATGAACTCACAACTATTGTTCTCAAACGTTGGCTCAGTGGATGTATGGCTTCTCTGCTAATCCCAAATTACAAAAATAAGCTTGTACCTGTCTTAGCAGGGCTTCAATCCTATAGAAAAACCGCATTCGTCGAACGTATCTGTTCGGTGTTAACAGATGCTTTCCTAGAAGGTGCAGAATTAAACCCAGATAACAAAGATTCTATCCTCAGTTGCATCCGTAGTTGGATTGTTGAATTGGGCGAGCTAGAGCGCACGACAGCGCATTCACAGGGCGGTCTTAAAGCATTCATAACTCGTTCGGTTGATACTGTTCGTCCACCCTACGCAAGAGCTGACATCAAAAAGCCAAGACAAACTAATTTAATTGCTACGGTAAATGGTACTAGTTTCTTAAAAGATCAAACGGGTAATAGTCGTTACGCTGTAATTGAGTTGATTGAGCAGACAGATATGGACACCCTCAACGAGTTGTTAGGTTGGGAGTACAAATCAACAGGTGAAATCAAGCTGGTTGATGAGAACAAACTCCGTCAGTTTTGGTTAGAGGTACGACATCTTCTTGAGGTGGAAGGCTATTCATGGAACTTAACTTCAGAAGAACAAGCGAAAGTCAGCGAACAGACTGAAATGTTTGTCGACAAAGGGGATTATTATGCGACGCTAAAAGACTACCTAGCGGACTTTAAAGACAATGAACGACGTTGGTGCACTAGCACGCAAGTCTGCAGCCTCGTCGGCATCCACGCTAGTAAATCCAATATGGTTGGAAAAGCACTGGCAATGTTAACTCAAGAAGAATCAATCGAGCGTAAGTTTTCTGGCGGAGTGAACCGATACCTCTTCCCGCTATAGCTAAATTCAACCTACCTCCCCACTGATTTGGTGGTGGAGGTGGGGTATAAATAGCAATACTAGCCTTATCTATCCCTATGATATAATGGGAATAAAAGTGTACGAGGTATGTATTTTGAGTGATTTGGATCAACTGAATATAATTGAAGTAGAAGATGTACTGTCATTACGAAACGATATAAAGCTAACTGATGTGATACAAGCTGAAGTTCGTTCAATGCCATTTCACTTGTTAAATCCCGATGAATTTGAATTACTGCTATGGGATTTATTTTACAGTAGCTGTCAAGACATTGACATCCTGTTTGATAACGCGCGACTAATGATAACAGGGGCTGATCAAGGACGAGACGTTTGGTTTACACATGAAGGCAAGCCATCAGGGCTCATCCAGTGTAAAAGAGAAGAAAAGAAATATAGCCGAAATGACGTTTTAAAAGAGGTAATTAAGTTTCTTCTTCATAGTGAACTCACCCCCTCCCTGTTACCTCAGCCTACAACCTTCACATATTGTTTAGCATTAAGCACCGATCCCAAAGGTGAAGTAGATGACTTCTTTGAAACCCCGTTAACTTGGTTAAAAAGCAACAAGTTAGAAGTAGAGTCTGTAACCAAGAAGGTAATTAAGAAGTATCAAAGCTTCAAAGATATAAAATCTGAAGATGTAATTGACAGTATATACTCAAATATTAAGAATCTAAGCTACCAATTAATTCGCCCACATGAGCTCAATCGTTGGCTTGACGTACACCAAAATGTTCGTAAACGCTTCTTTAAGTTACCTCAAGATAACGCTTTACTAAATTATGACTCAGATCTGGTAGTTAGCGATTTAGAGCAGGCAAGCCTACCACTTCGTAACTGGCAAAAGACTATCGAAAGCCGTTTTATCCAACGTCCTGAACTCGATAAATTAGAGCAACGATTAAAAACAGATGAAAGCGGATGTTACCTATTAACTGGCGTGGCTGGTTCAGGGAAGTCATCTCTACTGTCTTCACTTTATGAACGTCTACTTGACTCTCCAAGCAAAGTTCTAGCAATTAAAGCTGATGAATTGAGCAATGAGATCAATGATCTAGAGGACTTAGCTTCTTTCTTAAAATGTGAAGGTCAAGGTAGCTTAGTCACATCACTACTTGCTCTTTCTAAAGAATCCCCTCTCGTGTTAATGATCGATCAATTGGATGCGGTTAGTGAAGTCATGGATCAAAGTTCCAATCGCTTCAGAGTTTTAATAGATCTAATCTTAGGCTTAAAAGCACACTTTAAAGAGAGAGAAACATTCCCGATCCATATCATTACATCTTCAAGACCATTTGAAGCTAGCTTCGATACTAGATTTACTCAACTAGAAGCAGAAGAAGTCTGTCTTAATCCTCTGCCAAAAGAAGATGTAGAAGTATTTCTTAAAGAAATAAACATTGATCAAGCTAGTATCCCAGCTTCGATGTATCCAACGATTCAGGTTCCATTTGCCCTAAGCTTGTATGTCAGCCTAGTGAAAGCTGGCGATAATAAAATAGAGATAACTTCTAAAAACCTTTTGTCACGATGGCGGGAGAAAAAATTAGCGAATGATCCTTTAAAGCAGCAGTGCGATGAGTTCCTACAACGCCTAGCATCCGATATGGTTCGTGAAGAGGTTCTAAGACGCCCAATTAGCGCATACTCTCTCAGTTATCAATCATTACTGACTAAATTGGAATCTGTCGGTATTTTAGTGCGTTATGGAGACAATATCGGCTTCAGCCATCAAGCATGGTTGGATGACTTTCAGGCACAGTCATTCCTCACAAACGAAGGTGACTTTTACGATTTTGTTATTGCAAAACAACATGGACTGTTTTCTCGAAGCACTATCTTAAGAGGGCTAGAGTTCCTTCGTGAACACGATAAACCTTTGTACCATCAAACAATGGATAAGTTGTTGTTTGAACCAACCATACGCCGCCACATTTATCACCTTCTTATCGATGTAATGACTTCTACGCTTACCCCTGATTATGAAGACGCAGAACGAATATATCGAATCATAGAAGAAGATGATGCCCTCGCGTCTAGAGTTATCTTAAAAACTGTAAAAAGATGGAGTTTGTGGCGTTATTACCTAGTCGATGAATTACCAAGCGTAATGCAGAAACCTACACTTCTTGACGAAGCAGCATCATGGCTTGTACAAGAAACTTGCTATGGTGAAAGTAACGCCGTTTCCTTGATTAATAGCTATTGGGATGACCAAAAGTACCATTCATCTAGCTTTAGCGTACTATCTCGTGCAAAGGCATCTTCGAATGAAGCTATTCAATTAGCAAAAGCTATAATCTCGACAAGAGAAATTGACAGACATACTATATCTAATTATATCAACGACTTAATTAAGATATCTAAACTATCGCCTGCATTAGACCTATTATCTGCGTGGTTATCTGCTGAAGGTGACGACATATTATGGGAGCGTTCTTTATCTGTCGAAGATTATATATCTGATCATCCGTCAGAGTTCATTGATGTTCTATTTCCTTGGTTCATCAAAATATTAAATGAAGGTGAAGTACAACAAGAAATATCAAGAACTTTCAGAAGGTCAGCAGTTTACGGCGGTGACTTTGAAGCTATATCTGATAACGATGGGATGGTGGGGGTCTTGCTACAGGCGTTAGTTCACTTAGCCACAAACAACCCATCTGAGTTTATTGTGGTCACAAAGAAGTATTCTTATATTGACTTTGATGAGGTGCAGTCACTATTAGCAATAGCATTCGCTTCAAACCCAGCCGCACTAGCTTCTAATATTGCAACTTACCTGTGTGAAGATGAAGCTAGACTTTGTATAGGTCATGGCTGCTTTAATGGTGAGGAAAATATGATCCATTTTGCGGAAGGACATCTAACGATGATGTTGCTTGAGGAAAGTTCGCACCATTGGGCTATCCCACAAGCAGAACCTGTCAGAGATGCGATTGAAAGATATACCCTTAACCCATTAAGTGCTTACACTGATGCAGAAACTCGGCGTTATGTTCGATCAAAGAACGAACAATACCGTTTATCCCTGCTTGCACGACTGCCAAGTCGATTGCTAGAGCCTCGTAGACAACGACAAGTTATCGAACGAGATAATTATGGGCAACTTAAAATAGGTCAACGATGTAAAGTGGGAATGGCGTCTTTCATCTCGTCGCCAATGTCTTTCGAACAAATGAAATCAGCAACGCCTGAAAACATTATAAAAATGCTCAATGCCTTGAGTGACCCATCTATGGGTAGTGAGGTAAGGCGACATCATTGGAAAAATGCTGAGCTCTCACAGTTCTCACAAGCCTTTAGCCAATTTGCTACTGCAGAACCTGAAAAGGCGATGTGTATGTTACGTACAAACTTTGCTCCAGATATACACGAGAGTGTCGCCGCCGATGCTATAGCTCAACTAAGCTCCAATGAAGGCATCTCTACAGTTGATATCAAAACACTAATCAACCTTCTTATTTCAAAGGGGTTCAAAGGCCAAGGTGTATCCGCCCCACGAACCCACGGGGCGACTTGTCAGTGTTTGAAGTTCCAAGGTAGGAGTGCGTCGATATCAGGCTCTGCTTTCGCCAACTCTTTCATGCACTTGACCATGTAGTCGTAGAGAATAAGGCCGTTGGCTTTCGCGGTCTCGATGATGCTGTAAAGCATCGCGCTCGCATCAGCACCGTTTGGTGTATTAGAGAATAGCCAGTTCTTCCTGCCAATAACCAGCGGTTTAATTGCGCGTTCAGCGCGATTATTATCGATAGATAAGTGGCCATCGTCGATATAACGAGTGAGCTTTGACCACTGCCCGAGCGTGTATTTTATCGCTTTGCCCAGTGGGCTAGAGCCTATCACCTTCTGGGTTGTCATCCATTGGTAAAGCTCATCCAGTATCGGCTTGGCAAGTGCTTGACGCTCTGCTTTTCGCTCTTCGGCAGGCGCACCTTTTAAGCGCGATTCTATCCCGTAGAGTTTTTGGATTTTAGCCAGCGCTTTATCGGCCTTGCCCGACTTACCTTTCCCTTGAAGCTTCTTCGCGTCCATGAACTTGCGACGAGCATGCGCTAAGCACCCCACATTGGTGACTTGATGAAGTCCATCATAAGCAGCGTAGCCATCGGTTTGTAGATAACCGTTGTAGTCACCTAAAAAGGCAATAGGGCACGCCCTCGCGCGACTGTTTTGATAGTCGTACAAGGCGATATTTTTCACATTAGGCAGTGCGGCTTCGGGCGAGTCAGCGCCCGAGCAGTAGA